>CAZWZO010000046.1:0-6736 GCA_964638525.1 uncultured Muribaculaceae bacterium
AGGTTTTCTAGTAATTGGCATGTGTGGGAAAATGTTAATAAATACTTTTCCACCACGTTTCATATAACGAGTCATAGCAACACGAGCAGCTTCGATTTGGTTTGCTTTAATCCAAGCTCCTTCTTTTGCCATAAGACCGTATGTTCCAAAGTGTAACTCTGTATTACCTTTTGCTTTTCCTTCGTAAGGTAATCTATGTACACGACGATATTTTACTCTAGATGGTATTAACATATTAATTACCTCCTTTTACCTTTTTTGTAGGAAGAATTTCACCTTTGTAAATCCATACTTTTACACCGATTTTACCAAAAGTAGTATCTGCTTCTGCTTGTGCATAATCGATATCTGCTCTAATAGTATGTCTTGGGATTGTTCCCTCTTCGTATCCTTCACCACGAGCCATTTCAGCTCCACCAAGACGTCCTGATACTAAAGTTTTTACACCTTTCGCTCCTGCTTTCATTACATTTCTAATAGCTCTTTTTTGAACCATTCTGAATGATGCACGATTTGCAATTTGATTTGCAATTGAGTTTGCAACCAATTGTGCATTTAAATCAGGTTTCTTGATATCAACAATTGAAATTTGTACATTTTCTCCAACATATTTAGAAACTGCTTTTTTCAATTTTTCTATTTCTTCTCCACCTCTACCGATGATTACACCAGGTTTTGATGTATGAACGATAATTTCTGTTCTTTTGCTTGTTCTTTCAACTTCAACTTTTGCAATAGCTGCATTTTTTAAATTCTTATCAAAGTATTCACGAATTTTTAAGTCTTTCTTTAAATAATCTTTGATGTCTTTATCATTTGCATACCATTTTGCTTCCCAGTCTTTGTTTACTCCAATTCTAAGTCCGTTTGGACTAACCTTTTGACCCATAATAACCTCCTTTATAGATTATCTACTAGCTACAACGATAACGATGTGACTAGTTCTTTTATCATTGTGTCCGAAATGAGAACGAGAATCAATGATTACTCTTTTCATAACAGGACCAGCATCTACTCTTGCTTCTTTAACATATAAAGTGTTGATATCTGCACCTTCATTGTTAACTGCATTTGCAATAGCAGAATCTAAAACTTTTTTAATAAGTCTAGCTGACTTTTTGTTCATATTATTTAATATGGTTAATGCTTCACTTACATCTTTTCCACGAATAAGATCAATAACTTGTCTTGTTCTAATAGGAGAAGTTCTAAGCGATTTAGCTGTTGCTCTTGCTTCCATACTTTCCCTCCTAGTCATTTAACTATTTTTTCTTATCATCGCCGTGGCCACCAAATTTACGAGTTAATGCGAATTCTCCTAATTTATGTCCAACCATATCTTCTGTAACATAAACTGGAATAAATTCTTTACCATTGTGAACTGCAAATGTGTGTCCAATAAATTCAGGATAAATTGTTGAACGGCGTGACCATGTTTTGATGACTTCTTTTTTTCCAGATTCATTTAACTTTCTAACCTTATTTAATAATCTTTCGAATACATAAGGCCCTTTTTTCAAACTTCTTGCCATTTATATCCTTCCTTTCTATTTACCATTACGACGACGTACGATTAGTTTATCAGAATTTTTCTTCTTACGTGTCTTATATCCAAGAGCAGGTTTACCCCAAGGAGTAACAGGCCCTTTTCTACCGATTGGCGCACGTCCTTCACCACCACCATGTGGGTGATCATTAGGGTTCATAACTGATCCACGTACTGTAGGTCTAATACCCATGTGACGTTTACGTCCAGCTTTACCAATGTTAACCAAAGCATAATCTTCGTTACCTACTTCACCGATTGTAGCGTAGCAAGTACCTAAAACTTTTCTTTGTTCACCACTTGATAAACGAATCATTACATATTTTCCTTCACGACCAAGGATTTGTGCAGAGGCACCCGCGCTTCTTGCTAATTCTCCACCTTTACCTGGACGAAGTTCAATATTGTGAATTAATGTTCCTACTGGAATCATCATAAGTGGTAAGCTGCATCCTACTTTAATATCAGCTTTTTCTCCACTTTCAATAACATCTCCTACTTTTAATCCCTTAGGAGCGATGATGTATCTCTTTTCACCGTCTCTATAATTGATTAAAGCAATGTTTGCTGTTCTATTTGGATCGTATTCAATAGAAGCAACTGTTCCAGGAATATCTCTTTTGTTTCTCTTGAAATCGATAATTCTGTATTTTCTCTTTGCTCCACCACCTTGGTGTCTAACAGTTATCTTTCCTTGATTATTACGACCACTATTTTTCTTTATATTTGCTAACAAACTCCTTGTTGGAGTAGATTTAGTAATTTCTTCATTAATTAAAGTACTCATTTTTCTACGTCCTGGAGTTGTAGGTTTATATGTCCTTATTGCCATAAATAATCCTCCTATCCAAGATCAATTGTTTGACCCTCTTTTAGAGTCACAATTGCTTTCTTTGTACGATTTGTTAAACCAGCATAACGACCAATTCTTTTTTTCTTAGGTTTAACATTAATTGTACGAATTTCTGTTACATTAACTTTGAAAATCTTTTCAATAGCTAATTTAATTTCTGTTTTGTTTGCTCTTGCATCTACTTTAAAAACAAATTTGTTTCCATTACTAGCAATGTTACCACTTTTTTCAGTAATAACAGGTGCCTTAATAATTTCTAAATATTTTGTATCCATTAAGCAAGCACCTCCTCAATTGCTTTTAATGCATCTTCTGTTGTTAAAATTACATCAGCAGATACAACATCTAATACATTTACTTCTTCTGATTGAATTAATGCAATATTTTGTAAGTTTCTAGAAGCTAAAATTAAATTTTCTTCTAATTCTTTTACTACAACTAATACTTTCTTATCTTCAAGTTTTAAGTTTTTAAGTATAGCTGTAAATTCTTTTGTTTTTGGAGTCGCTACTGTTAAGCTTTCCAAAACAACGATTGCTTTTTCGTCTGCTTTAATTGTTAATGCAGATTTAAGTGCAAGTTTTGCTTCTTTACGATTCATCTTCTTGCTGTAATCTCTTGGAACTGGAGTACCATATCTTCCTCCACCTACCCATTGTACAGCACGGATAGAACCTTGTCTTGCACGTCCTGTTCCTTTTTGTCTCCATGGTTTTCTTCCACCACCAGACACTTCAGAACGAGTTTTTGTTTTATGTGTTCCTTGTCTTACATTTGCTCTTGCTAAAATAATAGCATCATATAAGACTGTATCATTTTTCTTATCGAAAATTTCTTCATTTAATTTAACGTCTTTTAGTTTTTCACCTTTTAGATTTAAAAGTTCTGCCTTTTTCATCTTATTTCCTCCTTTCATCACATTTAATTTTTCATTATTCATTTTAAAAGTGATGATTACTCTTCAGTTTTTACTTCTTCAGTAGCAGATGATTCTTCGCTAGCTTCAACAGTATCTTCAACTACTTCTTCAACATAAGTAATTAATTCTTCTGTTTCGTTAACTTTTTCACCTTTCTTTACTGCAGTTCTGATCATAACTAAAGACTTCTTTGGACCTGGAACATTACCTTTAACTAAGATAACATTTTCTTCCATGTCTACTGCAACTACTTCTAGGTTTTGAATAGTTGTAGCTACATTTCCCATGTGTCCTGGTAATTTTTTACCTTTTAAAACGTGCATTGGTAACATAGTACCTAATGATCCAACACCTCTATGGTATTGTGATCCGTGTCCCATAGGACCTCTTGATTGATTCCAACGTTTAATAACACCTTGGAATCCTTTTCCCTTGCTTACTCCACTAACGTCAACCATTTCACCAGCTTGGAATGTGTCAGCTTTAATTGTTTGACCTAGTGTGTAATCAGCAGGATTTACTCCTCTGATTTCCCTTAAGAAGCGCTTAGGTGTAGTGTTTGCTTTCTTTGTGTGTCCCATTTTAGCCTTATTACTGTTTTTTTCTTTCATTTCAACAGCACCTAATTGAATTGCGTTGTATCCGTCTGTTTCAACAGTTTTGATTTGAGTTACAACGTTAGGTTCTACAGAAATAACAGTAACAGGAATTAATTTACCACTTTTAGTAAACACTTGAGTCATTCCAACTTTTGTTCCTAAGATTCCTTTCATATTTTGTTCCTCCTAATTTTATTTTATAGTTTGATTTGGATATCTACTCCACTTGGAAGTTCTAAATGTTTTAATGCATCCATAACTTCTTTACTTGGATTTTTGATATCGATTAATCTCTTGTGAGTACGCATTTCGAATTGTTCACGAGAATCTTTATACTTGTGAACGGCTCTTAAAATTGTAAACTTTTCGATATTAGTTGGTAATGGAACAGGTCCACTAACTTGTCCTCCTAATCTCTTAACAGTTTCAACAATCTTTAAAGCTGCATTGTCTAGTACTCTATGATCGTAAGCTTTTAACTTAATACGAACATTGTTGTTTGCCATGTTAAGTCCTCCCTTCGTCTATATCTTTGTATAGGCTTGCTCCACGTAAAAACCTGATATTTTCACACCAACTTAACCTGGTGTATCAGCAACCTCACGTATCCTCGCAGTCACACACATACATAATTCTAGCATAATACTATATGAAAAGCAAGCTTTTTTTAAAACTTTTCCTTAAAAAAAGACTATTTTTTTAGGCTTTTTCTATACTTGCGAAACTTGTCTTTTTTTACTATAATGAAAATACAAAATAAACGAAGGAAGTGTTTTTTTATGTCTTTAAGCCAAAAGGGAAAAAATAAGCTAGGGCTTATGCTTACTACCTTAATTAATAATGTACTTTATATGTTTCTAAATACATTTTTAATTGCTTATTTTTTTACGTTAACCAATTACAATTATAAGATTATTTCTATTTATTATATTTTCACTATGCTTGCTCTTTCTTTTGTGTTTTGTATTCTTTCTAGAATCATTAAGAATCATTCCAAGGTATGTATTTTAAAAATAGGAATCTTTCTTCATACCCTCTTTATTTTAGCGATTGCTCTTTTAAAAGATCAAATTGTACATCATTATATTCTACTTGGAACTTTTTATGGAATTGTACAAGCCTTCTTTTGGAGCGCGGCACATACGTTAATTAATACCTATGCTGGGGAGGACTCAAAAGGATTTGTTTCTCTAAAGTCCATTCTTAGTAAGTCCTTAAAAATTATTTTTCCTTTTCTCTTTGGTGCTTCCATCGAGCTTTCTAGTTTTTCTACTGTAGCAAAGGTAATCGTTATACTTGGAGTTTTACAATTTTTATGTGCTTGTTTAATCAAAGAAGAAAAAAGAAAGGAAAAGCAAAAATACAACTTATCTCTCTACATTCGTTATCTATTTAGAAATAAAGCAAAAGATATGCATGATTGCTATAAGATTATTGCTTTGGATGGAATCATCAACTATCTTTTAGAAACCGTTGTAACTATATTAATTGTTATGACCTTTAAAACCAGTTTCTCACTTGGTACACTTACTACAGTTTTTTCTATCTTCTCTATTGTTTCCTTATTTGTTTTTCAACGAGTAGTAAAGGACAATACAAAAGTATTACAAATTGGTACTCTGTTTATTATACTTGGTATGTTTTTGTTACTAATTAATATTAATAAAACAACCGTTATTCTTTATAATTTAATCAATAGTATCTTCTTAGTATTGTTGCTTAACAATGCGGAAGCAAAAAGATATGGAACTACGAATAGATATCCTAAAATAAAAAAAGAATTTTTAACAGAACATCAAGTTGTATCTGAATTGTTTTTAAACACCTCTAGAATTATTGGTTACTCCATATTGTATTTGGTTAGTCTTACAAACAACATCACTTACTTTAAAGTGCTTCTTGTTCTTATTACCGTTTGTATTTATTTCTATTCCGTTTTACTTGTAAAATTAAATAAAAGATAAAGATTTTGCTCTTTATCTTTTTGTATTAGAAAAAAGGGTTTTCGAGAATTTCTTTACTTTTTCTTCTGCCTCTGTGACTTGGTATTTTATACTTTTTTCATAAAAATCTGTTTTTATAAGTATGTCTGTAGAAGAATATTTTTTAATTCGTTGTGCATATGCTCTTTTTATTTCTTTCGTACGGTTAAAAGCATAACCAATCTCTTCTACTTTCGGAAGATATAGATTTTCTATAACTTTACTATTTGAGAAGCAAAATGACCCTATTTTTTGCACACTTGGTAAAATAATATTTGTTAAATTCGGACAAAAACCAAAGCATGCTTCTCCCATTTCTTGAAGGTTTTCTAATTCTAATGTTTCTATCTCACTATTATTTTGTAACGACCTGGCACCGATCACTCGTACATTTGGTAAGAAAAGGTTTTTAACATTTGCATAAGATAAGCTGTCACTCCCTATAACTTCCAAAGATGGAAAATCTATCTCCTCTAAATTGTAGCACCTTCCAAATGTTTCATCTTCTAAAATTTTTACTTTCTTCATGGAAATTTTTTTCAAATAGGCTCCTCTTCTTAAAAAGGAATTAGCTAGCCTAATAATTGTATCATTTTGAAACGCAATCATTTTATTTTCTTTATCTAGTGTTAAAATTGTCGTTCCTATTTCTTTATCTGAAGAGGTAATCCTTACTTCTTTATTGTTTTCAGAGTTTTTAAAAATCTCTATTTTCTCAATGTTTTTAAAAATATCAAAAAAGGCCTCGTCATCATAATGATATGAATGTATATAGAATAGTTTATTTACTATATCTAAAACATACTGATCAAACACTAAATATTTTTCTTTTTGTAA
>CAZWZO010000047.1:0-6695 GCA_964638525.1 uncultured Muribaculaceae bacterium
CCTAAAATTCAGGTAGAAACAATGCGTAATTTAGATCGTAAAGTTTATCAAGGCTGTATGCAACAAGCAAAATCTCAATTGGATTCGATGAAGGTAACCTATGATAGGGATACTTTATGTACTTTAACCGATGCTTTATTTAGAGAAACAGGCTTAGGTGGAATTGAAGATATATATGAACTTTCTACTGGAAACACAATTAGATATGGGCACGGATCTCAGTACTATAATCAAATATCTTATGAAAAAAACGGCGTAGAAGGACACGTTAATGGAACGGAGTATAATAAGGCAAGATCTCGTTTAGAAGAATGTTTTGCTAACTATACAAGTGCAAGACTATCCTATAACATAGATGCTTTAAACCTTATAAAACAAATAATAGGACCACAGGCTTATCAAATTATAGAAAGTACATATAACAATGCAATCAATTCTGATTTTACAAATATATATTACGATCATATTAGATTAACAAACGCAACAGATATACTAGCCCTAAAATCCTATTACGAAGCTTACGGAATAGGTGCTATGGAACAAATATACAATGCCGTCGGTTTAGATAAAATGAAGATTGGTTTCAATCATTATTTTCAGACAGGAAGTTTAGATTATTTGCCAGACATTAACGATAGTCATTACCTAATAAATCTCGTTTCATCTCAATGGATGAAAGACTATTATTTCGATAATATCAACCATTTTGAGGTAAGGGACATAGCATCAAGACAAAAGTCTAACAGAATTACAACTAAATTATCCGGAAGAACTACAACTAAACTGCCTGGAAGGTAAAAATAATATATACTAAAATTAGTAAGAAGGAGAAAGCATGGAAAAAAATGAAATAAGAGAAAGATGTGTACAATTACAGGATATTTATTATGAAAAATTAAAAAAGCAGCATCCAGAAATGGATGAAATTGAGGTAAGTATAATGGCTTATCCAAATGGTTGGTTTTTATCAAATAATTATGAAGAAAGAGCTAATATTGTACAAAAAGCGATAGAGGAAAATAAACTAGTTGCGGATTATGAAGAAACTTTTTATCTTCTTCATCCAGAACATGGAGTTGATTTTCCATATCCACAAACAAATAGTTCGGAAGATTCAGCAATGAAACGATAAACACAAGAACATGTCGAATGATACATGTTCTTTTTTTGTGCTTTTATTAATAACATTACATAGGAGGATTCTATGAATAATGTTTCTAATAAAGGATTAAGTAATAGTGAAGTAGTAATGAGTAGAAAAAAATATGGATCAAATGATATAAGTATGGAAAATAATAATAGTTTTTTAAAATTGTTATTGGAATCATTAGGAGATCCTATTATAAAAATATTATTAATTGCTTTGGGCATAAAAACGGTTTTTTTGTTTCATGACTTTGATTGGTTTGAAACAATAGGAATCGTAATTGCTATTTTTATAGCCTCTTTTATCTCTACTATTTCTGAATACGGTAGTGAACATGCCTTTACCAAAATGCAGGAGGAAGCTTCAAAGATAAAATGCAAAGCAAAAAGAGACGGCAAAGAACAACTTATTTTGATTGATGAAGTAGTAGTAGGGGACATTATATTGCTTCAACAAGGGGATAAGATTCCCGCAGATGGAAAAGTTGTAGAAGGTAAAATATCTGTAGATGAATCTTCTTTAACTGGAGAAGCCAAGGAGGTATATAAAGAAACAAACGATACTTTATTTCGAGGTACAGTCGTTTATTCCAATAGTTGTGTTATGAAGGTAACAAAAGTAGGAAAAGAAACCTTTTATGGAAGAATGAGTGAGGAATTAAATATAAAACAAGAAAAGAGTCCATTAAAAGAAAGATTAACTTCTCTTGCTCAAATTATTAGTAAAATTGGTTATATTGGTGCTATTTTAGTATCAATTTCTTATTTATTTTCAAAAATAGTTATTGATAATCATTTTTCTTCTTCAGCTATATTAAGTACAATTACAAATTTTCCACAAATAAGTGGATACGTTTTATATGCCCTTACTTTAAGTGTAACTATTATTGTTGTTGCTGTACCAGAAGGCCTTCCTATGATGATTACTTTGGTCTTATCTTCCAATATGAAACGAATGTTAAAAAACAACGTTTTGGTAAGAAAATTAGTAGGAATTGAAACAGCGGGAAACATTAATATATTGTTTACAGACAAAACAGGTACACTAACAAAAGGTGTTCTTTCTGTAACAGGAATTTATGACAGCAATTTATATGAATATAAAAATCCTAAACAAATGAGTCATGCTTATAAAAAATTGATAACCAAATCATTAATTTATAATAATGAAGGTATCTACACAAAAAAAGAAATAATCGGTGGGAATATAACGGATAAAGCTCTTTTAAATTTTATGAAGGAAGAAAACAACAAATTAGAAAAAAGCAACGTTGTTTGTTTTGACAGTAAAAAAAAGTATTCTTCTTGTGTAATTGATGGTATACGTTTTATAAAAGGCTCTTATGAAAAACTTCTTCCTGCTTGTAGAAGTTGTTATGATAGAAATGGAAAAAAGAGCGTCTTTTTAAATAAGAAAAAAGTAGAAGAAAAAATAGAAGAATTGAATAAAAAGGGAAGTAGAATTTTATTACTTGCTACTTCAACAAGAAAAGAAGATCTATTATGTGACTTGACTTTAGTAGGCTTTGTTGTGATTAAAGATGAAGTAAGGAAGGAAGCAATAAAAGGAATTGATTTAGTAGATAAAGCAGGTATTTGGACGGTAATGATTACGGGAGACAATAAAAACACAGCTATAAACATTGCAAAAGAAGTAGGAATCATAAAAAATGAACAAGATGTAGTGTTAGAAAGTAGTGAGTTAAATAAATTAAGTGATGAAGAGTTAAAAAAGATTATTCCAAATTTAAAGGTAGTTGCAAGGAGTCTTCCGCAAGATAAATCAAGATTAATCAGAGTGACGAAAGAAATGGACTTAGTTGTAGGAATGACAGGAGATGGAGTCAATGATGCCCCAGCTTTAAAAAATGCAGATGTTGGTTTTGCTATGGGAAGTGGTACCGAAGTATCCAAAGAAGCCAGTGATATCGTAATATTAGATGATAACTTTCTATCGATTGCAAAAGCCGTTATGTACGGAAGAACGATTTTTAAGAGTATAAGAAAATTTATCATTTTTCAACTTACGGTAAATCTATGTGCAATTAGTTTATCTATAATTGGACCTTTTATCGGAATGGATACACCTGTTACTGTAATACAAATGCTATGGGTAAATATGGTTATGGATACACTCGCAGGAATTGCTTTTTCCTATGAACCTCCTTTAGAAGAATACATGGAAGAACGTCCTAAAGAAAAGAGGGAACATATTATAAATAAATATATGTTAAATGAAATTTTATTTACAGGGGGGTATAGTGCATTATTATGTGTTTTCTTCTTAAAGAGTCCCTTTATTAAAAGTATGTTTCGCTTAGGAAAACACGATCAATATTTATTAACAGCTTTTTTCGGACTCTTTATATTTATTGGTATATTTAATAGCTTTAATGCTCGTACTTGTAGAATAAATATTTTATCTAATATTTTTAAAAACAAAGTGTTCTTATTTGTTATTTTATTCATCATAATCATTCAAACAATTTTAATTTATTATGGTGGAAGCTTATTTCGTACTTATGGATTAACAATTAAAGAATTTTATTTTATGGTACTTTTAGCTTTTTCAGTTATTCCAGTAGATTGGTTAAGAAAATTTATATTAAGAAGAAAAGGAATCATTGGAGGCGTGTAAAGTTCTTCTTTTCTTTTTGCTAAAACAAGAAATATGTGTTATTCTGTATATAGAATATGGATAACGAAGGGAAAAGTAAGTATGATTGGAAATAAAAAAATTAATGGAGTGGGAAGCATGGCTGGAGTAAAGCCACTAAAATCAAAAAACAATCAGGTATTTTCTCCTTCTATGCATACAAATAATAATACTAATACTTTAAATCCAAAAATAAATAAAGAAGATTCTGCTGCGTATTTTGACATAAATAAAGCAGCACCTACACTGCCTAATTTGCACAATCAAACACCATCAATAGATAAAACTAGTGAGAATTCTCTTAAAAAAGATACAACATCCCAAGGATGGAATGATGTAAAAGCGGATTTTCAAGAAGGAATAGAAAACATAAAAAAAGATATAGTCGATGCTGCGAACGAAGCTAAAGATTGGACGGAAGAACAAGTAGAAAAAGTAAAAGATACAGCTAGTGAAACCTGGGATTGGACTACAGAAAAAATAAAAGATTTGACAAAAACAAAAAAAGAAATTGATGATTTGGATTGTGATGAAGAAACGAAAAAGGTGTTACATGGATTAGAGGATACATCAGAAGATTTAGGGGAACAAATCAAAAACTTAGAAGGAGAAATAAAAGGGTACGACTCACAGATTAATAATGCTCAAAGATCTAGTCTTTCTGTTAGCGACCCCAATTATGTTGTAGCGACTTATACAGCATCAGATGTACAGGCAATACAAGCAAATAAAGAAATAGCAGAAAAGAAATTAGCGGAATTAAAAGAACAAAAAGGAATAGTAGATAGTTATTTATACCAGTTAAAAAAAGAAGCTAAATTACAGCCATATAATAAAATACAGGAAACGGAAGAGTTTAAAACTTATAAATATGATACTAGTAAGGAAATCGAATATAAAGATATAGAAAAAAACAAAGACTATCTTACTGATGATCAAAAGAAGATGTATGTATATCTTTATGAAAAAGAGGGAAAATCTGCTGCTAGCGAATATATGGATATTATTCAAGATGATATAAATCAAGTAAAAGGTGCAGAACAAGCTCAAGAATTTTTAGATAAACTTGATTATAAAAATATGTCCAAAGAAGAATTGGAAGAAAGTTTGGCCAACTATTTTAAAGTTGGAGTAAAAGGACTTGGAGATGGTATAGATACCTTTTGCGATGGAATTGCTAGTGCGGTACATAATGACAGTGTATTAAGCGCGGATGACTATGCTAAAAGTATAATATTGCAAGAATTAAGTGAAAAATCCACAGCTATGAGTGAGGTTTACGAATTTAATTCTTCTTTGGGAAATATGTTGATTCCTATGGCAACGAGTGCAGTAGTAAATGTTGTGACAAAAGGTTCCCCAGCTGGTGCAAAGATAGGTTCGGCTTTAATGGGACTTTCTGCTTATGGAAATGCAAAAAAACAGGCTTTGGTAGGAGGGAATAGTAAACTTTCCTCAACAATCTATGGAATTGGGATAGGCCTAAGTGAAACAACATTAGGATATTTTTTAGGAAAAATACCAGGGTTAAGTGAAACATCTGGATTAACATTAAAAAATTTACTACAAGAAGGATTAGAAGAAGGAATACAAGAGTATGTAGATAATGGAATGCAAGCTTTTATATTAAAAGAAGATATTGATTGGGCGAGCGTTCCACAAGATGCACTAAAATCATTTGTTATGGGATTTACAATGGCTGGAGTACTAAATGGTGGAAATGAGGCTATTGATATTGTAATAAATGGAATACATAAAAAAATAACGATGGATCAATTAGCAACGGTCCTTGGTGAAAAAGATGGTAATTTTACTATTGAACAAATTGAGAGTATGTCTACCCCTGTAGAAACAACAAGTACCCACGAAGCAAGCGAGACAATTGAAACTCTTGAAACACCTAAAATTAATAATCTATTAACTTTAAAGGATAAGATTAAAAATCTATTTAGTTCCAATGAAACGACAAACAACTATGAACTTACAACAGATGATTTAGATGCAATATTGATTGATAGTTTGAATCTTTCCATGGAAGAAAGAAGAAATGGAGTAGAAAAAGTAGGCGGCGATTTAGGAAAAACAGTATATGAAGTTTATAACTACGCTATAGATAATGTCCCAGAATTTAAACAAATAATTGAGGCGATTTCAAATAATCCATATGCTACTTGTAAGTTGGTATATAACCAAGCAAAAGGTGGTGGATCACATTATCGATATAATGAACATGTTAATATGGAATTATCTCCTTGGAATAGAGCTATAACTGTTTATTTTCACGAATATGGACATGCTTTACTTTCATCAAATATTAAAAATTATGAGCAGAAGGTTGCTCAATTTAATAAGATCATTGAGAATGAAAGGCTAGGCGTTGTAAAGAATAGTGGTGTATTGTTCGAAGTACACAAAGATATTTTCACACGCTCGGCTGAACTGGCACATCAAATTTATAAACCAGACGGTACCAAACAAACAGCTTATGCTAGCTCTGCTTTGGCAGAATCCATCAGAGCCAATAGTGGATTTTCTTCTATTATGGATAGCTTTGATGCTATAACGCTTGGAAAAGCACAGGATAAATATAGCTTTTTCGGTCACGGTCAGCAATACTATAGTAGAAAGGGTTATAGACTTCAAGAATGCTTCGCTAATTTTAGTGCAATAAAATGTTTAAACAATCCAGCTATAACGGAAATTTATCAAAACCTAGTTGGAGAAAATATATTTCAATTTCTGGATACGACTTACCAAGAAGCATTAAATTCTAATTTGACGGAAAATGAATTCAAAACAACTGCGGCAGGAAAATACAATTCAGTTCGTTCTAAAGCTCCTTTAGAATCCCCTAGTAATGGTATTAATATAAAGGAAAAAGAAAAATTTAATT
>CAZWZO010000048.1:0-6625 GCA_964638525.1 uncultured Muribaculaceae bacterium
ATGGCTTTTTCTGTTTGTAGCATATAATACAGATATTCATAAGTTGCCTTTTCATAACGAGTCTTTCTTACTACTTTCTTTTCTTCTGTTATGACAGGGTGTCTTTCTTCTTTCTTTTCCTTTTCTTCTCTTATTTCCATTAATCTTTTTTCTAGGGTATTATAACTCAAATCGAACTCTTTTGCAAGGTTTTTAAGTATTATTTCTACTCTTATTTCATCTTTTATAGAGGAAGTTTCTTTAATTACTTTATTAATATAATCACTTTTTTCTATTTCACTATTGAAATTGACACCTTTTTTTAGACTATTTATTTTATAATCGCTAAAATTCATTGTGTTTTCTAATAGAGTTCTAAAGGCTTGTTCTTTATTTTTTATAATAAAAGTGTCTGGGTCTTCCCCATTATCAAGTGGTAATACTTTGATATCTGTAACTCCAGCTTTTTCTAATAATTCTCCATTAGCAAGAGTGGCGTGTTTTCCAGCATCGTCTCCATCAAAACATAAAATAATATGATTAGAAAGTCTTTTTAATAATTGAATCTGATCATGGGTCATGGCGGTTCCCATTAGAGCTACTACATTTTTTACCCCTATTGTATAAGCACGAATTACATCCATGAACCCTTCCATAACAATAATGCTTTTTTCTCTTCTGGCGTATTCTTTTGCTCTATGATAATTATAAAGTGTTTGTCCTTTTTTAAATATAGGAGTTTCTTTGGTATTTACATATTTGTTTTGACTACTATTTGGTCTATATATTCTACCACTAAACCCAACTACCCTTCCATTTGTATCCCATAATGGAAAAATAATACGGTCCATGAAATTATCATAATTGTTCACAGTTAATCCTAGTTCGTTTAATATTGTGTTTTTATAATTTTTTTTGGTTAAGAGTTGTAATAGACCATCTCTTTTTGGTAAAGCAAGGCCTATAGAAAATTCTTTTATTATCTCTTCATCGATTTCTCTTTTTCTTAAATACTCTATAGCCTCTTTTCCATGAGAAGTATTAATATTATTTTGAAAGTATTTTAAAGAAAGATCATAAATATTATAAAATTCTTCATATTGATTGTTTTCTTTTTTTATTGAGATGTTTCCAATAGAAATTCCTGTTTTATTTGCTAAAATAGCTAAAGCTTCCTTAAAAGAGATGTGTTCGTAATCCATAAGAAAATTAAATACGTTTCCACTTGCACCACAGGAGAAACATTTGTATATTTGTTTTTCTCTAGAAACACTCATAGAAGGATTGGTATCATCATGAAAAGGACAGACACCAAAAAAGTTTTTTCCTCTTTGGGTTAAAGGAAGGTATTCCGATATAATATCTACAATATCTACTTTACTACGAATGGTATTAATTACGTCTATATTGTTATCATTCATATATTTCCCTCCTTTACAAATCTCTTCTATTATCGCATATTTACTTTATTTTTACAAGAACAGTGGAAAAAGAGCAAATTCTTTTTTGCTCTTTTACTACTTTAATAATTCTTCTAATTTTTTTGTTTCTTCTTCTAGTTTTTTTCTATCCATTTCAACAATGTGTGCTGGAGCTTTGTTTACATAATTTTCGTTTGCTAAAAGTTTTTTTCTTCTTTCTATAGAAGCAGTTAATGCTTTGATTTGTCCTTCTTTTAAGGCTTTATCCGCTTCTGTTTCTATTTTTTCAAAGAAAATAGTTGCTTTTACATGATTAGAAAATACCTTATAGGCTTTGTCTCCTAGTGGAGTACTTACTAATTTATCTTCTAGTTTTAACATTTTAACAATTAAATCATTATTATCTTCTGTATCAAACATAACCTTGAATTCTTTTGTTATATTATTTTCAGCTTTTGTATTTCTAAAGTTCTTAATAAACTCAATCTCATCATCCACAATTTTTTCTTCTAATTCAAATACATATTTTTTGCTATGTTTTGGATATTTAGAAATCATAATAGATTCTTCTTCTTTTACTGGAAGCATAGAATAGATTTCTTCTGTTACATAAGGCATATATGGATGAAGCATTTTCAAAATTCCAGTTAATACGTAACACAATACAGATTTGGTTGTTTTACTTTCTAATGAGTACTTAGCCATTTCAATATAATAGTCACAGAAAAAGTTCCATGCGAAAGTATAGATACTTGCTCCTGCATTATTAAATTGATATTTATCCATAAATTTCTTTACTTCTTCTATTGTTTTTTCGTATTTTGTTAAGATCCATTTGTCTTCAGGTTTTAACTCTTCTAGTGAAATTTCTTTTAAGTCTTCAATATTGGATAATACAAATCTAGAAGCGTTCCAAATTTTATTAATAAAGTTCCAGTTTTCTTTAATTTTATCTTCATCAAAACGCATATCTGTACCATTAGCAACATCGGTCGCTAAATAATATCTTAAAGCATCGGCTCCATAGGAAGCAACCATATCGAATGGATCAATTCCGTTTCCTAGTGATTTTGAGAATTTTCTTCCTTGTTTATCACGAATCAATCCATGGATTAAGCAATGTTCAAATGGACGTTTTCCTAATAGTTCTTCTCCTTGGAATGTCATTCTATTTACCCAGAATGGGATAATATCATAACCAGTTACTAAAACGTTATTTGGATAGTATCTTTCTAATAATTTTGTATCATTTGGCCAACCTAGGGTTGCAAAAGGCCATAAAGCACTACTAAACCAAGTATCCAATACATCTTCATCTTGTACCCAGCCTTCTTCTTTTGGTGCTTCTACTCCAACGTATACTTGATCTCCTTTGTACCAAGCTGGAATTCTATGTCCCCACCATAGTTGTCTTGAAATACACCAATCATAAGTAATTTCCATCCAGTGATTCATCGTTTTTTCATAACTTGCTGGTACAAAATGTACTTTTGTTTTATTATCTTTTTGATTTTCTAAAACTTTATCTGCAAGAGGTCTCATTTTTACAAACCATTGTTTTTTTACCATTGGTTCTACCATTACACCTGTTCTTTCACTATGCCCTACTTCATGAACCATTGGTTCTATTTTTAATAGTAATCCTTCTTTTTCTAAATCTTTTAATAATTCTTCTCTACATTTTTCACGAGTCATGCCTTGATATTTACCACACTTCTCATTCATAGTAGCATCATCATTCATAATTACAATACGTTCTAAATTATGTCTATTTCCTACTTCAAAATCGTTAGGATCATGAGCAGGAGTAATTTTAACAGCACCTGTACCCTTTGTCATATCGGCATGTTCATCTGTAATAACAGGAATAGGCTTATTTAAAACAGGTAAAATAACATTTTTACCAACAAAATCTTTGTATCTTTCATCCTCAATATTAACTGCTACAGCTGTATCTCCAAATAAAGTTTCTGGACGAGTAGTTGCTACATCGATATATTTATCTGAATTTTCTAGTTTATATTTTAAATGATAGAAAGCACTCTTTTCTTCACTATAAATTACTTCTTCATTGGATAAAGCTGTTTGTGCAACTGGATCCCAGTTAATAATCTTTTCTCCTCTATAGATTAATCCTTTCTTATAATAATCTACGAATACTTTTTTTACAGCATCTTCTAATCCTTTATCTAGAGTGAATCTTTCCTTGGTATAATCTAAGGAAACTCCTAACTTTGCCCATTGATTTCGGATAATATCCCCGTGTTCATTTGTCCATTTCCAACATTCTTCTAAAAATGTTTCTCTACCTACTTTGTATTTTTCTTTTCCTTGATCTTTTAATCTTTTTACAACTTTTGCTTCGGTTGCAATAGCAGCATGATCCATACCAGGCAACCACAAAGCATCGTAGCCTTCCATTCTTTTATAACGAATAATTATATCTTGTAATGTAACATCTAATGCATGTCCTAGATGAAGTCTTCCTGTTACATTTGGTGGAGGAAGTACAATACAAAATGGTTTTTTGCTTTCATCTCCACTCGTAAAGTATCCCTTTTGTTTCCAATATTCATATTTATTTTCTTCTACTTTTGTATGATCGTATTTCTTATCTAACATTCTTACCTACCCTTTCCTTAGTTTTTTTCAATATAAAAAGACTCATCCCTAAGGACGAATCTTTTATCAACATATCTGTGATATAACGGATGCGTGGTACCACCTTAATTCATTACTTTTTTCAAGTAACCTTAACATCTTAACGTGATGAGCGTAGTTTTCTAATTTAGATTTCTCAAAAACTCTGCTTGATTGCTACCTTCTATTTATTTCATTATTAGTTTTCATCTACCACTAACTTTCTAGAAATGAAAATAAATATACTCCTCAATCCAACGCATTTCTATCCATATTATATAAAATTATTTTTGATTTGTAAATACTAGAACGTTCTTTTTAAAATTACATATTCTACTATAAGAGGTGTAAGTATGAAAAACCATGGTTTCTTTTGTTTTTGTGAAATTTGTAGAAAAAAAAGAAGATTTTCTCTTTGGAATCTTCTCATCTTAGTTATTCTATTCATTATATTGCTTTATCAATCTTTTGTCTGTTTAATCAATCCTTGTCGTTCTTCTGTTACTGTTTTTATATTACAACTTTGGTTGTTCTTGTTTTTGCTTCTTCGTTCTTTCATTTAAAACTAAATTTCTAGCTTTCTTTAATTTTAAATACATCTTTCTAATTTTTGTACAATTATCATATTCATCTAAAGTTAAAGTTACTTTGTCTGGTAGTAAAAGTAAGCTAAAAAGTAAATCTTCTTCTGCTTTTGTCACAGGGTAAATACTTTTATATTCTTGGTATAAAAGATTAAAATCGGTTATTTCATATTCCATGTTAAAGAAATGATAAAAATCATAAATAGGTATGTCTTTTTTAGAATAATCCCAACTGATTAAATATTTATTTTCACTTTCTAAAATATGAGTTGTATCCAAATGATTATGAATTAGAGCCACTCTAAGTTCTGTTTCTTTTTTTATATTTTCATACCAAACATCTATATTTTCTTTTGCATAATCTAAAGAAGCATAAAGAAAAGATATTTCTCTTAATAACATATATGTACTTGGTGAAAAAAATTCTTCTTGTTCTAAATTATCTTGAAGGGTGTGGTAATACTCGTATAAATACATAATGTTATTTAAAACATCTTCATATATTTTCTTTATTTTATCTAAATTGATTTCTTTATAATAGGTTGTTTTTTTATGAAGATAAGCCATAATATGAATCGTATCCAGGGCTTTTTGTTCTCGTGGTGTTTCTACCTCATTTATGTATTCAAATAAATTATAATCCTGTGTTCTTTTAATGGGTTCTAAATAATAAGTAAATCCCCTACTACTTAGATAATCATAAATCATCTTATTTTTATTTTTTTTAATTACATACTTTTTATTATTGGATACAACAATGATATGATTGTTTTTTTCTGTTATTTTTTCTACTGGCTCTATTAAATCTTTATACGCTTTCATTGTGTGATGGAATAATTAACTTATCGTTTTGTTTTAAATCATCTAAATTATTGTATTCTCTAAGTTCATCTAAAGAAACATTGTATTTTTCTACTATGGACTCTAAAGTATCATTTTCTCTTACAATGTATACTTTATAAGTCGCATAACTGTCTTCTTCATCACTAAATTTATTGAATAAAGAATCTACCGCTACGGCTTCTGTTTGTTCTTTGGTTTCTTTTGTTTCAATAGGTATTTCTATAGCTTCTTCTTTTTCTTCTTGTTCTTTTTCTTCTTGTTCTTCTTTCTTTTCTTCTTTCGTTTCTCTATCTAAAGAAGTAGCAAGTTCTTTTTCCATTTCCTTTTTGCTTATTACATCACTTTTTTTCTTTAAATAGTCTTTATCTAAATGTGTTTTGATTACTTCTTCATCGGTAGATAAGTTTTCTGTTATTTCAAGTAATTTTATATGATCCAATAATACATCTATTTTTACAGACAAAGTATCATCATTAACAATGTTGTATTTAAAGTCATCTATATCTACACTTGCCTCTTCTAAATCGTACTCTTCATCTATATAAATATCTACAGGTATTTTATAAGAAAATTCTTCAGCAATGGTAGAAGCTTCTGTCATTTTATAACTTCCACTTATTATAAAATCTCCTTTGATATTATTATCCTCTTTTACTTTTAAAGTGTGTTCTAAAGATATAGATTGTATTTCTTTAATCATAGTTTTAAATGGTATTTCTTTGTTAAAAGGTATAACCTGTTTCATAATATCCCCTCTTTCATTTAAGCTTATGCACAAAAAAAGAAACTATTACAGTTTCTTAAGAATACAATCCATGCAACTTCAAGCGATCTGTATCGGATATTTCATCTAATTTCCATTTGCCATCTTTATCTTTTGTTAAAGAAAAGTTAATGGTATAGGTTACTTTATCTTTTACTTTATCTAAAGCTTCTAGTTTGTAGGTCATAAACTTATCGTTATCTACTGTCTTATCTTCTTTTAAAAATTCATCGTTGTGTTCACTTAAGTAACGATCCGAAGTATCCATAGAAGTTTTATAATCGTATACTTCAATTTCGGCTTCTACAGTGGCTTTGTCTCCATCAATAGTTTCATCTTTAATTTTATAAGATAAGTTTTGATATTGTTTTTTCATTAATTCTTTGTACTTATCT
>CAZWZO010000049.1:0-6618 GCA_964638525.1 uncultured Muribaculaceae bacterium
CTTTATCATTGTTTATTAACGTAAAAGCAATATTTGGAAAAGACAAAGCCATCTTATTTACATAATCCGTAATATTTGCAAGTTCTATATATAAGTTTTTCATATATTTTAATCGAACTGGCGTGTTATAAAACAAATCTTCTACAACAATACTTGTTCCTTCTTTTAAATCAGAAGATTCTATGCTTTCAATTTTTCCTCCGTTTACAAATACTTTGGTTCCTTCTATTTTATCACAGGTTTTTAACGTCAATTTTGATACAGAAGCAATAGAGGGAAGAGCCTCTCCTCTAAATCCTAAGGATTCTATATTAAACAAATCATCTAAAGTATAAAGTTTACTAGTAGCGTGACGAGAAAATGCTAAAGAGGCATCCTCCCTGCTCATTCCCACTCCATTATCGGTTACTTTAATTTTTTTTACCCCTGAATCGATAAGTTCTATTTTTATTGTTGTACTCTTTGCATCAATACTATTTTCTACCAACTCTTTTACAACATTCATCGTTTTTTCTACTACTTCTCCCGCAGCGATTTTGTTGGCTAAAACGTCATCCATTATATGTATTTTATTCATTTTTTACTCCTTTATTAATAACACTCACTACAAGCTCGCCACCATTTTACTCCATACTTTGTCTTTTTGCAATAACACTCGCAAGTTACATCATACCTTGCTTCAACTGGAACGATCTCCGTTCCGTTATTATAAGAAATTTTAGCTGAGACATAAGCATAGCAAGAATTCTCTTTGGAAGCCGTTCTTTTTAAATTATAGGATGTTCCTGACTTGGTACAAGTGATTCCCCTTCCCCAGCAGTCTATGTCAGATGTTTCAAGTGGATAGTATCCTTCTCCTGAATGTATACGTGGATAAACCCATTTGCTGGCCGTTCTCATCGTATGGCCATCGCCAGTTATAGTGATACTTGGAATACCTAAATCTATGTCAAGCGGAATTTTTCTAGCGCTTGCTTCATCACTAGCATATTTTGTTTTTATATATAAGTAGATGTTTTCTTCTGGCTTGCTTGGATCGTAAGAAATAACCTTCGCCCCAGTATAGACTACACACGATTGGCTTCGTCCCGTTCCTTCTTTTTTTACTGTAACAGTGCCATACCCTTTGTTATCAATAATTGAACATTCTATATCTCTATCATCATCTGATGGGTAAGAATAGGCATAAACTCTGTATGAACTATGAGCTCTAGTTTTATAGGCTGTAAAAGCAGAATCAGAATACTCAACATCGTTTGCTTCCAAATTACTTTTACTGAAATCTGTTGTCACTTTATTCTTTGTCACATATATCTTGTCAATTGGCTTAACGGTATCTGTTACATTTACAATTAAGGAAGTGATATACGTATTTCCATCTAGTACGGCTGTAGCCTCTAAAACGGCTGTACCACCTTTTACTCCTTTTATCGTATCATCTTTTTGGGATACAATTCCTTGATTGTATGATTTTAAATTTGTTATTTTTATCTTTTCATTTGGTGTTCCTAGTTTTACAACCGTTGGATAATAAGTTGTTCCTGGCAACAAATTGTATTCTTTAATAGGCTGTAAATTCGAATCTGCAAAAGAAATAACATTCTCACTTTTACAAGAAGAAGCTGGAGAACTCATCGAACCACACTTCAAGCAAACGTCTATCTTTAAATTGTTATTGGCACCCTTACTTGCTCCCGAGGTTACTCGAATAACACTATTTTCATTACAGGTCTCTTTGGTTTCATTATTTTGAATTGTGCCAATATACTTTTCGTCCATTAATGTCTTTAAAAGTATCTCGGTATAACCGCCCTCTGTATCGGGAATTTTATCTGTATAATCCATTAAATATTCGTTGGTTGCTGTTTCAATGTTTTTAATCGTCTGATCATAATATGTATTTTTTGCTTTTCCAACATATTGTGTCACCTTAGGAATTGTTATAATTGCAAGAATTCCTATAATTGTTATTACCCCCAAAAGTTCTACTAATGTAAATCCGTTTTCCTTTTTCATATTCTCACCATTTTCATTATACTATAAATTCTTTAAAAAATCATTCGTTTTTTTAGCTAGTTCTTTTGGTAATACTTCTTCCAACTGTGTCACGGATGCTTCTTTTAATTTCTTCAAAGACCCGAACTTCTTAAGCAATTGTTTTTTACGAACTTCTCCAATTCCTGGAATCGTATCAATCACACTGGTAAGCATACCTTTGCTCTTGATGTTTCTATGATAACTAATAGCATAATTATGAACTTCTTCTTGTATTTTACTTAAGAATATGAACAAGTTGCTATGACGATCCAATTTGATTTCATTTAAGTTTTCATCAAGTAGAGTACTTGTTCTATGCTTATCATCCTTTTTCAATCCAATAATTTTAATATTTAGATTTAAAGAAGATACAATTTCTTTTACTACGTTTAATTGTAAAGCACCTCCATCGACTACAATTAAGTCTGGTTTTTCTAAATTATCCATCAATACACGATAGTACCTTCTGTATACGACTTCTCTCATAGCACTTAAGTCATCTTTGACTTCTGCATCGACTTTGTACTTTCTATATTCCTGTTTTAATGGAACGAAATCTTCAAATACAACCATGCCACCTACATAATACGTTCCAAATAAGTGTGAGTTATCGAAAGCTTCCATTCTAGATAGATTCTTGCAATTTAAAATGCGTTCCAATTCTTTTTTGGCATCCATTCTCTTCTTTTCGTTTTGCGTAATTAAATCCATTTGTTGGTTCAAGTATTCTTTTGCGTTTTCCTGCGCTAAATCCAATAGTTTCTTTATTTTTCCTTTGGTAAACGTTACTACTTTCGTATCTAAATACTGGCTTAATAATTCTTGATCCACCATAGGAGATACCACTACTTCTTTAGGAAGAATATTTTTCTTATCATAAAAATGAATAACATAATTTAAGAATTCTTCTTCTACTTCTTCTACAATATTAAAAATAGCTTTATCTCTTCCATATAAAATACCATTTCTTATAAAAAATACTTGAATCGATAAATAATTATTTTCTACATAATAATTGAATAAGTCAAAATTATAGTTGTGGTTTAAATCGATTTTTTGCTTTCTTAATGTTATTTCGATATCATCCAGCATTTGCTTTAATTCCAAGGCTTTTTCATAATTCATACTCTGTGAAGAGGCTTCCATTTCTTCTTTTAAACGCGTTACAACTAAAGAACTGTCCCCTTTTAAAAAAGTAATGATTTCTTTTCTCATTTTATTAATGACATCCTTATCTATCTCATGTGTACAATACCCAAGACATTCATGAATATGATAATAAAGACAAACTTCTTTCTTTAAGTGGGTGCATTTACGAAGTGGATAAACACGATTAATGATCTCTACAGTTCTTCTTGCTGCTTTCACATTTGGAAAAGGTCCAAATAAATTGTTTTTTTTCCTCTTTCTTTTTACATTTCTTACTACTTTTACAGTAGGATATTTTTCATTTGTAAGTTCAATGTAAGGATAGGACTTATCATCTTTAAGTAAGATATTATATTTAGGATTGTATTTCTTGATTAAGTTTATTTCTAAAATAAGAGATTCAAGCTCAGAAGAGGTAACAATGTATTCAAAATCATAAATATCCTCTACCAATCTAGCGGTTTTTCCGGTATGTACTCCTGTAAAATAACTAGTTAATCTATTTTTTAAATCTTTCGCTTTTCCTACATAAATAATGAATCCATCTTTATTTTTCATCTGGTAACTTCCTGGTTTATGTGGAACCAACGCTAATTTTTCTTTGATCATCCTATCCCTTCTTTCTCTATTATCTTATCAAAAAATAAAAAGAAAAAAAAGAAGAAGTTCCATCTAAAAACTTTTTCTCATTACTTTGTAATTTTCTATTTCTTCTTTTTGATATAATTTAATTTTCTTTTTCGAAGCGGCATAAAAGTCGTCTCGATTTATATAACCTCGTTTTTCATTTTGAAATTCATCCAAATACATAACCTTAGCATAATCTTTAAAATCCTTATCAAACGCTTCTGCCTCTTTAAGACAAAAAGGAGTAAGACACAACATGTAAAAACGACTATTTACATTGTAATCCAAATAACTATAAAATCCTTCTTTATTTTTTAGAAGCAAGGTTTTAGAAGTGTTTTTTATGACTTCATATTCTGAAATATCCTTAAATTCTTGTTCTTGCATAGGAATGTATCTTGGTATCTTTGCACTAGTAAAAGAAAAACGTTGTATCTTTTTTACTCCTTTTGTTTCTGTAAGAAGATGCAAAGCATCTAGTACAAGTAATTTATCGTAAAAATGAGTATAAAGTTGGATCCCACCCTGTATTTTCTTCACCAATGAAACACCTTTTTGTTCTTTGCATTCGATAAAGTTTGCATCCTGGTCTAAATTTTCTAATAATAAGTTATATGTTTCCATCCAAGCCCTCCATAAAAGTATTATAAAAAACATTTAAAAAAAAGTAAAGAGAAGCTTTTGGCTTCCCTATTTTAAACTATATATATCTTTTGTAAGTGTGTTTTTCATCTCGTTATCTTTCGTTACTTCTAATGTTGTGTTGCAGGCATTAAAAGTAGTAGTCGTTGAAGCAAAAAGAATATTGTTTTTGTTGTTAGTAGTAGAGACGCTAAAAGATCCCGAGCATTTTAAAGCGTTTTCTTCATAATACTCAAATAAATTGCCGCTTTTCAAAACATACTTTTGTTTTCCAGTTGTATTTGCATAACTACCATGAGATAACATATAGCTTCCTACTGATACACCGCTTGTTGCTTCCTGCTCTTTATTTTTCTCTTCCTCTTTTTTTATTTTTTCTTCTTCTAGTTTTTCTTGCTCTTCTTCTTGCTTTTTTCTATCTTCAATTATTTTATTCTTTATTTCCTCTTCGTTTAAGTTATTGTTTTTTAATAGTTCCTCGTTGGTATAAAAATCATTTACAATGCTTGTAATCTCTTCTTTTAATGACGTTGTAATCGATTCTATTTCTATTTCATATCCATTTTCTAATACATTTACATTATTGTATTTGTTTGTAAGAAAGAAATAGTTTTCTTTAAAATCTTCCTCGTTTACATCAATGTTTGCATTGGGTGTGATAATCGTACTTACCTTATTACTTGTTGTATACCAGTATGGAGTAGAAGCTTTAATAGCATAAGTGTATCCAAAAGATTCTACACTATCTAAATTGTATCCTTTTTCTAAGGTTATATTTTCATCCACTTTATAGGATAAAATATTTTTTATAGTATCACATGAAGCATAAATAACCAATTCTTTTTTCTCATCACTATTTATATCTAAAACAAGTACTTTTACAGTGGTGGCAGTATTTCCTAATTCTTTTAAATCTTTTGTAATTTGTTCTTGTAAAGTTCCACTTTCAATCTCCTCTTTTAAAACACCAAGAAAACTTGTATTTTTGCTCTTATCTTGTTTCTCTTGACCTTTGGATTTTAATATAAAATATAAAGTGCTCGCAAGAAGAAGGAGAAGAAGGAAAATAACTATAAGAATTTTCTTCTTTTTTTGTTTTTGCTCTTTTACCTTTTCTTTATTTCTACTTTCTCGTTTTTTATTTGTATCCGTTTCTTCCTCTTTCTCTTTTTCTTCCTTATTTTTTCTTTTGGAAGGATGCCCTTTCTTTTTCTTGGCCTTCTTTTTTTCTTTATACTCTTCTTCGTCTTCTTTTTCTTCTTGTTCCTCTAGCTCTTCTTCCTCTAGTTCCTCTAGTTCTTCTATATCTTCCATTTCTTTTTTTTCTTCTTCAATTTGCTCCATCAATTTTCTATTTTTTTCTTCCCTTGTCATTTTATCCCACCTTTTATTTTCTATCCATATAATAACACATATTAAAATTTTAAACAATAAAAAAGGAAGCTTATGCCTCCTAGTTTGCTTTGTCTCCTTCTTCTAACATTGTCGTAATAAAAATACCATATCCTTTTATTGGGTTTGAAACCACCACATGGGTAACAGCAGCAACAAGCTTTTTATCCTGAATAATAGGTGATCCACTCATACCACTTACAATTCCATTTGTTTTACCAAGTAACCTTTTATCGGTGACTTCAAATAAAATATTTTTTATCTCTTTTTCTGTATTTATTTTAGTAATATTAATCTCAAATTCTTCTATTTTATCTTTTTCAACTACGGTTTTTATATAAGCTTTTCCTTCGTGAATTTCATTTTTCTTGCCAATTTGTATTAAATTACTTTCATCATATTCTTTTGTGTAGTGACCAAATATACCACTTATTTTGTTATTTTTGATATCTCCAAATATATCGTTCCCATTTAGTGTGGCATTCTTTTCCCCGGGCTGTCCACCGGAACTCTTCATAATTCCTGTTATATTTGAGTAAAATATTTTCCCGTCTTGTATCTCTACTTTTTCTTTTGTTGTGGAGTCTGTGATTTCGTGTCCTAAAGCTCCATATACTTTTGTATTTGGATCAATATAAGTTAGTGTTCCAATTCCAGATATTTTGTTCTTTACATAAAGACCTGTCTTATATACACTGGATTTTTTCTCTTTCTTGTCTTTTACAAGATCAAAAGAAATTATTTTTTCACTTTTACCTCTTTCGATCTTTA
>CAZWZO010000050.1:0-6593 GCA_964638525.1 uncultured Muribaculaceae bacterium
TAATGCAGAAAAGATAACAGAGGCTTCTTCTTTGCCTAATCAAATTAAACTATATTTAGGAGCAATGACTTTTGATAAAGAAGAGGAAAAAATTATAAATAAAAAAGTAACAAAAGAAGAAATGAAAACTGCAATAACAGGGATTTTTGGACCGACGGTTACGTATGAGGATGAAGAAATTGCAAGTGGTTTCACTTTAGCTAGAGGAAACTACGATTCAACTACACAAACATACACTTTTGATTTTGATCACGAGCGGGGAGTTGAATTTAGAAACGGAATGCAAGGTTACATTACAAAATTGATAAATGCAAATAAAACGGATACGGAAATCACCATTTATGAAAAAGTAGGGTATGTAAATTCTTTTCGTAATGATAAAGGTGGATATTACAACATGTTGTATAGAGCTTCTAATGAAAAATATATAACAAGCTACAATTTAAAGGGTACAGAAAACGTAGATGTTTTAGACAATTCTATTCTAGACACATACAAAGATTATTTAGATACTTATAAATATACATTTAAAAAGGCAAGCGATAATAATTATTATTTTTACAGTATAGAAAATATGGATAACGCTTTGGAATATAAGGCGGAAAGTAGTAATAACAAAACAGAAGAGAAAGTTAAAAATCCCAATACAGCGGATAAGAATGTTCTCTTATTATCAGCAACAGGAATCATTTTATTGTTCTTTATTACAATTAGTGGTAGAAAACTATTATCAAGAAAATAAATATTTTTATAGGACTTTTTACTAAAAGTTCTTTTTTTATTGCTTTGTTTACTTACAAGTGTTTTTATACTATAATATTAGTATTGAGAAAGAAGGGATACGATGGAAAGAATTGTAACAGAAGAAGAGTTAAAAGAAGATTTATTTGATAAAAATATTCGTCCTGCTTCTTTAGAAGATTACATTGGTCAGGAAGATGTAAAAGCCAATTTAAAGGTTTTTATTGAAGCAGCTAAAATGCGTGGAGAGGTTTTGGATCATGTTTTACTATATGGGCCTCCTGGTCTTGGTAAGACAACTCTTTCTTATATCATTGCTAGTGAGATGGGAAGTAACATTAAAACTGCAAGTGGACCAAGTATTGAAAAATCTGGAGATTTAGCAGCCATTCTTTCTACACTAGAACCAGGAGACATTCTATTTATCGATGAAATCCATCGTATGCCAAGATACATAGAAGAAATCCTTTATCCGGCTATGGAAGATTTTACATTGGATATTATCATTGGAAATGATTCTTCTTCTAGAAACATTAAAATTGATCTTCCTCCGTTTACTTTAGTAGGAGCAACAACCAGAGCAGGAGATTTATCCGCACCTCTTAGAGATCGATTTGGTATTACGGCAAAATTGCAATACTATAATACAAAGGAATTAACAAAAATCGTAAAAAGGACCTCAAAAGTATTAGATGTTTCTATTGATGAGGATGCTGCTATTGAACTGGCTTCTCGTAGTAGAGGAACGCCTAGAATTGCCAATCGTTTATTTAAAAGAGTAAGAGATTTTGCTCTTGTTGAGGGAGAAGGAATCATTACAAAAGAAATAACAAAACGTTCTTTGGATCGTTTAAAAGTAGATGCGATGGGATTAGATGATACCGATTATCAATTTTTAAAAGCGATTATAGAAAGATTCAATGGTGGTCCAGTAGGAATTGAAGCTATTGCGTCTTCGATCGGTGAAGAAACTTCCACGATTGAAGATGTTTATGAGCCTTATTTATTACAAATCGGATTATTAAAAAGAACCTCTCGTGGTAGGGTTGTAACACCAAAAGCATATGAACATTTAAAAATACCACAAAAAAATATAAAGAAGGATAAGTGATAGTATGAAAGTAGAAGACTTTGATTATGAATTGCCTGAAGAGTTAATTGCTCAAACTCCAATAGAAAAAAGAGATACTTCTAGATTACTTGTATTGGATAAAGATACAGGGGAGATCGAACATAAACATTTTTATGATATTCCTGAATATTTAAAAGAAGGAGACGTCTTGGTTTTAAACGATACCAAAGTTTTACCTGCTAGATTAATAGGAGTAAAGGAAGAAACAGGAGCCGTTATAGAAATACTTTTATTAAAAAATAAAGAGAAAGATATTTGGGAATGTTTAGTAAAACCTGCGAAAAGAATTAAATTAGGGACCACAGTTAGCTTTGGTGAGGGAAAACTAAAAGCAGAATGTATAGAAGAAAAAGAAGAAGGCATTCGTATTTTTAATTTAACATACGAGGGTATCTTTTATGAAATCTTAGATGAATTAGGCACTATGCCACTTCCTCCTTATATTCATGAACAATTAAAAGAACAGGATCGTTATCAAACTGTTTATGCTAAAAATATAGGTAGTGCTGCAGCACCAACAGCTGGACTTCATTTTACAAAAGAGCTTTTAAATAAAATAAAAGAGAAGAAAGTAGAAGTATTATATATTACTTTGCATGTAGGTCTTGGAACCTTTAGACCTGTACAAGTAGAGAAGATTGAAGACCATAAAATGCATAGTGAATTCTACATGATGCATAAAGATGTCGCAGATAAGTTGAATCAAGCTAAAAAAGAGCATAGAAGAATTATAAGTGTAGGAACAACTTCAACAAGAACACTAGAAGCAATTATGAATAAATATGGAAAGTTTGAGGAGTGTAGTGGTTTTACAGATATCTTTATTTATCCAGGATATGAATTTAAAGCCATTGATTGTTTAATCACAAACTTTCATTTGCCAAAGTCTACTTTAGTAATGTTAGTAAGTGCCCTTGCTTCAAAAGAAAAGATTATGCATGCTTATAAAGTAGCAGTAGAAGAGAAGTATAGATTTTTCTCCTTTGGAGATGCTATGTTTATAAAGACAGAAAACATCAAGTAATGGATGTTTTTTACTTGGTTTTTACAAAATCTACACAATTTTTACATAAAAGCTTGTTACTATGTAATAGAAAGGAGGAAAAATGAAAAGAAAAACAAAAAACAGCATTATGATAACGTTGGTAGTTGTTTTGTTAGCTATCCTAGTAGCAACGATGTATTTATCGGGGAAAAGCATAGACAATAAAACTATGAATCCACAGATACAAGAGAATGGGAAGAATAATGCACCTGACAACAACAATTTCCAATCCCCTCCAGATAAGCCAGACGGGAACGGGAACGGGGAGAACCAAAATGGAAATAATGACGGAAGCATAGGAGAGCAAAACGAAAACAATTCAAGTAGTGATGAGAAGCAAAATAATTCTATGCCACCAAGTGATAACAACAACGGTGGGGAAAAGAATAATAACAGTCAAAACATGAATCCAGCAAATGGGGAAAATCAAAATTTTAGTCCCTCTTCATCCAGTACAAACGTCAAACCAATATTTAAAATAGCCCTTGTAGTGGAATCATTGGTTCTTACTTTATTACTTACATACCTTATCCTATCTAATTTTAATAAAAAAACTTTTAAAGAAACCTTCAGTAATAAAGATAAAACAACAATCTTTGTACTTTCTACTTTACTATTTACCCTTATTTTTAGCCTATCTTCTTTATGGATTACAAATCATTTTTTTCTAAGTAAAGGTACAAATAATAGAGAACAAGAACAACAAGATCAAAACATTACTTATCAGGCCAGTAAAGAAATCACTACAAATACAACACTAGAAAGTGGAAACTTTTCTTCGAGTAAAAGCGATGAAAATGTTTTATTAATAACAGGGGAAATCTCTACAACTTTATCCAATCTTTCTGTTTCTAAAAGTGGAGATGCCAGTGATGGGGATTCTAGCAATTTTTATGGAAACAACTCCGCTATACTAGCGAAAGATAAAGCCAATGTGACTTTAAACAACATAGAAGTAACGACCACAGCAAACGGGGCGAATGGGGTGTTTAGTTATGGTGGAAGTGCTACCACAAATAATGCAAGTAGTGATGGCACAACCGTAACAATTTCAAATTCAAAAATTACAACGACAAAAGACAACGCTGGTGGGATTATGACAACAGGTGGAGGCATTATGAATGCTAAGAATTTGACGATAAAAACAGCAGGAACATCCAGTGCCGCTATAAGAAGCGATAGAGGGGGAGGAACCGTTACCGTTGAAAAAGGAACCTACGAAACAACAGGCGCAGGTTCTCCTGCTATTTATTCTACCGCAGATATAAAAGTAAAAGATGCCACACTTCTTTCTAAAGCATCAGAAGGAATTGTTATCGAAGGAAAGAATTCCGTGGAAATAGAAGGATGCACGCTTGAAGATAACAACACAAAACTAAATGGAAAGTCTACTACTTATAAAAATATATTTATCTATCAATCGATGAGTGGAGATGCACAGGAAGGAAACGCTACTTTTACAGCAAAAAATAGTCAGATTTCTACCAAAAAAGGAGATACGCTTTATGTAACCAATACCAAAGCAACAATAACACTTGAAAACAATATGCTTCAAAACACAGATACTTCTTCAAACTTCTTAAGAGTGCAAAAAGACTCGTGGGGTCAAAGTGGATCCAATGGAGGAGAGGTGACTTTAAATTTAAAAAATCAAAGTGCAAAGGGAAAGATTACAGTTGATTCTCTATCTACACTTACTATGTCTTTAACCTCTTCTTCCTACTATGAAGGAGCAATCAATACAGATAATGGCGCAAAAGAAATAAACCTAACTCTAGATAAAACTTCTAAAATTAAATTAACGGCTGACAGTTATGTAAGTAGTTTTACAAACAAAGATCAAACCATGAGTAATATTGATTTTAATGGATACAAGTTATATGTAGGAAATCAAGCAATAAACTAAGCGAATCTAATTCGCTTTTTTTGTGACTAAAGTGTAATAAAATGAGAGGATTTTTTATGGTATACTTTAAAAGTAGGATGGAGGAATATATATGCAAAGCTACATTGAAATTATAAAAATTGCTCTTGTTTTTTTCCCGTTTTTAGCTTTTTTTATCAGTTTTCCTTTTATTTTAATGGAATATCATAAATATGGATCCATTTCTTTTTTTAAGACGGTTCTTTTATACTCTTTTGTTTTTTATTTATTGTGTGCATACTTTTTAGTCATTCTTCCTTTGCCTAAAATAAGTGAAGTGGCGCTTCTTTCTACGCCGAGAATGCAACTTGTTCCTTTTAAATTTGTTACAGACTTTATGAGAGAAAGTTCCTTTCAACTTTTTCATCTTTCCACTTATTTACAAGCCATAAAGGAAAAGTGTTTTTATGTACCCGTATACAACATTTTATTAACTTTACCATTCGGTATGTATTTGCATTCCTATTTTAATGTCAACGTGAAAAAGACGGTTTTGTATTCGTTTTTACTTAGCTTGTTTTTTGAACTTACACAACTTAGTGGTCTTTATTTTATTTATCCAAGAGGATATAGATTGTTTGACGTAGATGATTTGTTATTAAATACTTTAGGAGGATTAGTTGGGTATTCCTTTGCTTTTCCATTTTTAAAATTGATTCCAAGCAGAAAAACAGTAAATGAAAAAGCAAAAGAAAAGGGAAAGGTTGTCTCCTCCCTTAGAAGAACGACTTCGTTTTGTTTGGATTTCTTTTTCTATTTGGTTTTCTCTTTATTCTTATCTTTCCTTTTCAACAAAGAAGCCTATGCATTTTTACTTGGAATAGGTATTTATTATCTTCTTCTTCCAATATTACTAAAGGGAAGCACTATTGGAGAAAAGTTTTTAAACATGCAAGTAGTCGATTTAAATGGAAAGTATGATATCTATAAATTAGTGATAAGAAAACTATGCTTTCTTTTGATTTATCTTTTCTTTCCTATACTTGTTTTAAAAGCCTTTTCTTATCTAAATCTTCCTGTATTTGAATTTTTCTTTTTCTTCTTTTATTTTCTATTTGATTTTCTTTCGGCTTTAAAATTTATTTTTACAAAGAAAGCATTACTGTATGAACGACTAAGTAAAACCAAATTAAAAAGTACGATTAAATAGGCAACGGTTGTAGTTGCTTTTTTTAGGTAGAAAAGATATAATAAAAGAAAAGATGAGAGAGGTGCTTTATGAAAAAAACAGTAAAAATTATTGTTTTGTGTGTAGTAGTACTAGCGGTTGTGATTGGCGTTTTAGTTGGTAAGGATTTACTTATGGAAAAGAAGCTAGAAAAAGAGATGGACTCGGTTTATGACTTAATAAATAAAGATAAAGTGGATACCAAAGAAGTAAATAAAAAACTAGATAGAACGGTTACAACTGGTGAGTATAAAAAAATAGAAAAAGCTTTAAAGAATTATTTAAAAGATGTGATTACAACAACAGATACATTAACAAGTTTATTAAATGATGAGGAAATGACTGCTGTTTTGTCTATTGAAAATATAAAGAAAGATCAAAAAGAATTTAAAGAAAGTCTAGCTTATTTAAAGAAGACAAAAGACTCTTTATCCTCTTCTTTTAACCAACTAAATTCTTTATTAGAAAAAGACACAATGCTTTCTTATTTTAAAAAAGAAAAAATTGATGAGTCTTATAAAGAGGAATACGATGAATTAATACAAGAGGAAACAGAAGAATTAAAAGCGGCTCAAAAAGAACT
>CAZWZO010000051.1:0-6520 GCA_964638525.1 uncultured Muribaculaceae bacterium
AGTCAATTAAAAACTCCAAACGGAGTTTTTTTATTTAAATGATTTAGGTGCTTTTGGTTCGTCTACAAAAAACCATACACAACCAACACTTGCAGCTGATGTTGCCAACATAGCTACAGCAGCAAGTACTTTTGCAACTTTTTTCATCTTACTACCTCCTCCTTTAATATTTATCTAATTAATAGATACTTATTTTAATTTTTTGTAATTTGCATAGGGTTGTTTAAATAATTTATAAAAGAGTGGATTAATTATAATACTCTCTATCACTAAAGCCAGAATAAGATATTTTCCTATAGAAGGATTTACAAATAAGTATCCTATATAAAAGCCTATTCCAATAATTATAGTACTTATTTTTCTTATCTCTCTCATTTTTTTATCAGGCATTGGTCTTTTTATTGTATCTGCGGGGGCAAAAAACAAGTAAGAAAGAATAGATAGACCAAATAGTATAGTTGAAACAATAAAGTTTAAATCTATATATTTAAATAATAAGGGCAGAAGAACAAAGAATACTGTGGATGTAATTAAACATTGGTAACTCTTCTCCGCGTGAAATCCAAATCCTGTATAACGAATAATATTAAAGAACAAAATTGTAAAGAAAACTTCTTTTATGATATGGAGTAGTAGGGCCAAAACAACAATTACGACTAGTTTAGTAATTGTTAAATATAATCCTTCTAATCCATAGAGTAATTTTTCTTTTTCTTCTTCATTATACTGGTTATATTTTAAGATTAGATTATAAAGATAATTTATTACTGCTTTTTTCATGATTCCCTCACACATGTTTCATTACATATTTCTATATGTATTTCATTTTCAGTATATAATATATAGATAATAAAACTTTATTTTGAAAACAATGAACAAAAAAGAAATGGTTTTATAAATCTTGATTAACCATTCGCAAACTAAGTGTCAAAAAAATGCTCCAAATTGACTATTTAAGGAAAAAGTAAGATAAATAATCTTGCTTTGATATAATTAACATGTTCACTCATCAAGACTAAATAAAATCAATGGCCAAGATTTGTTTAGTTTGGCCTAGGCGAGGTGAAAAGAATAATTAGTAAAGGAGATGTGGCGTGAGGTGAGAGCTAGGGTAAAGTGGTTCAATAATGAAAAAGGTTATGGATTTATTGAATACAAAGAGAATGAAGATATTTTTGTTCATTATTCTGCTATCAAGCAAGAAGGTTATAAGACTTTAACCGAAGGACAATTAGTAGACTTTACATTGTTAGAAACCGTAAAAGGTTTCCAAGCTGTAGATGTAACTGTTGTAAAAGAGACTGTTACTGCTTCTAGTAAATAGAAGTAAAAGCAAGAGTATAGGTTCTTGCTTTTTTAATGTTTTTTTCGTGAAATTATTTGTTTAGAAATATAATACATGTTATAATTTAATTGGAGGATGATATTATGAATTTAAATATTAGAGGAGAAAAAATTGAAGTAACAGCTGCAATGAAAGACTATGCAGAAGAAAAGTTAACAAAGCTAGAAAAATACTTGAATAACGCTAGTGATGTAACAGTAAATGTATTAGTAAAACTTAGAAATCATATGCAAAAAGTAGAAATCACTATATTCTTACCATCTTTAATCTTAAGAAGTGAAGAAGAACAAGCTGATTTTTATGCAGCTATTGATAATTCAATAGATAAATTAGAAAGACAAATTAGAAAAAATAAAACCAGAATAGAGAGCAAAAATAAAGTAAATAAGAGCTTAGCTTTAGACTTTGAAGTAGAGGATGAAGAAGAAGAGGAAGAACACGTTGTTAAGAGAAAAACAGTAGAAGTAAAACCAATGGATGAAGAAGAAGCAATTTTACAATTAGAGCTTCTAGGACATCAGTTTTATCTATATAAGGATGTAGATACAAATAAATCAGCAGTCATCTATAAAAGAAAAGATGGAAATTACGGAATAATTGAGGCAGAATAAGAGAAAAACCTTTTATTCTTCCTTTTTTTTTGGTAGAATATTACTTAGGAGATGATGATAGATGAACTTGTTAAAGAAAATGTTTAGTCATGATTATAAAGAATTAAAAAGGTTTACGGTTATTGCTGATAAGATAGATGCATTAGACGAAGAAATGAGAGAATTAAAAGATACAGAATTAAAAGCAAAAACAGAAGAATTCATTGAACGTCTAGAAAAGGGAGAAACTTTAGAGGATATATTAGTAGAAGCTTTTGCAGTTGCAAGAGAAGCTAGTTATCGTGTTATTAAACAAAGACCGTTTTATGTACAAATATTAGGAGCACTTGCTATTCACTATGGTAATATTGCTGAAATGAAAACAGGTGAAGGAAAAACTTTAACTTGTGTTATGCCAGCTTATTTAAATGCCCTAACAAAAGAAGGAGTACATATTATTACTGTTAATGAATATTTAGCAGGTCGTGATGCTCAATGGATGGGTGGAATTTACAACTTCTTAGGATTAACGGTTGGTGTAAATAAAAGAGATTTAACTCCAAAAGAAAAAAGAGAACAATACAATTGTGATATCATGTATACAACGAATAATGAACTAGGATTTGATTATTTAAGAGATAACATGGTAGTAAAAGCAGAAAACAGAGTACAAAGAGGACTTAATTTTGCTATTGTAGACGAAGTTGACTCAATTTTAATTGATGAAGCAAGGACACCACTTATTATTTCAGGTGGAGAGATGAAAAGTGCAAGTCATTATGAGGAAGCAGACAAGTTTGCAAAAAGTTTAACAGCTGAAAAAGATTTTGTTTATGATCCTAAGGTAAAAAGTGTTAACTTAACAGATGCTGGTCATAAAAAAGCAGAAAAATTCTTCCATGTAGATAATTTATATGATTTATCGCAAGCTTCTTTGGTACATTTTGTTAATCAAGCTTTAAGAGCAAATTATGCTATGAATAAAGACATTGATTATGTTGTACAAGATGATAAGATTGTTATCGTTGATCAATTCACAGGTCGTTTGATGAAAGGTAGAGCTTTCTCAGATGGACTTCATCAAGCAATTGAAGCTAAAGAAGGAGTAACGATTAATGAAGAAACAAAAACTTTAGCAACAATTACATTCCAAAACTTATTTAGAATGTATAAGAAATTATCTGGTATGACAGGTACAGCTAAAACGGAAGAAGAAGAATTCAGAGAAATTTACAACATGTATGTTATTCCAATTCCAACAAATAAAAAGGTAATAAGAGAAGATGCTGCAGATTTAGTTTATGCAACAAAAGAAGCTAAATTTAAGGCAATTGTAAATGTTATTGAAGAATTATATAAAAAAGGACAACCTGTATTAGTTGGTACAGTTGCTATTGAAACCAGTGAACTTTTATCCAATATGTTAAAGAAGAAACATATTCCTCATGAAGTATTGAATGCAAAAAATCATGAAAGAGAAGCAGAAATTATTTCAAAAATTGGTCAACATAAATCAGTAACAATTGCAACAAACATGGCAGGACGTGGAACCGATATTACTTTATCTGATGAAATCAGAGAACTTGGTGGTTTATGTGTTATTGGTACAGAAAGACATGAATCTCGTCGTATTGATAATCAGTTAAGAGGACGTTCTGGTAGACAAGGAGATCCTGGATATACACAGTTCTTTGTATCTATGGAAGATGATCTAATGGTACGTTTTGGATCAGATAGAATTAAAACAATGATGCAATCTTTAGGATTTGGTGACCAAGCAATAAGAAGTAAAGCGTTTACAAAATCTATTTCTTCTGCACAAGCAAGAGTTGAAGGAAACAACTATGATATTCGTAAACATTTATTAGATTACGACGATGTAATGAATAGTCAAAGAGAAATTATATATGGTAAGAGAAATGAAATTATTGATAATGAATCTATTCATGGAATGATTTTAGAATCAATTAAGAATCATGTATCGGATACAGTAATGTCACATGTTTCTCCAGAAGGAAATTTAACAAAAGACGATGAGAATGAAATTATCGAATATGTAAATGAGAAATTATTAAAGAAAGATATTAACTTAAATGATATCGAAAAAGAAGTTTTAAAGACTGAAAAGAAAAATAAGAAATCAAAAGAAGTTGTAATTGAACCAAATAAATTAATTGATTATATTTATGATGCTTTAGTTGATGAATATGAATCAAAAATTAAAGAATTACCAGAAGAAATTGTTAATGAATTCGAAAAAGCTATCAGTTTGAATGTAATTGATAATTATTGGATGGAACATATTAATACGATGTCTCATTTAAGAGAAGGTATTGGTTTAAGAGGTTATGCACAAGAAGATCCACTTCGTGCTTATACAATTGAAGGTTATAAATTATTTGATACTATGAATCAAAAAATAGATGCAGATATTACAACTTTCTTGTTAAAAGCTGAAGTAAGACAAAATATAGAAAGACAAGAAACTTCTAAAGTAAAAATTACAAATGATATTGATAAAGAAGGAAAGAAAATACCTAAAAGGGTAGCAAAGAAAATAGGTAGAAATGATCCATGTCCTTGTGGCAGTGGACGCAAGTATAAACAGTGTTGCGGAAAATAAGCTCGCAAATCCTTATAAATAAAGGACTCGCGAGCTTTTTACTAATTACAATTTTTAGATAATTTTACTTCAAAAAAGGCGTTTAGATAAGTTTTAGATAAGTTTTTTTGCTCAAATCAATCTTAAATAAAGAGTATATGGTATAATAAAAAAGGATGGTGATATTATGAAAGTTGCAATTTTCTCTGACATACACGGAAATAGAGAAGCATTAACTTCAATTATAAAAGATATAAAAAAAGAGGAAATTAAGGAGATAATATGCTTAGGGGATACGATAGGAATAGGGCCTAATCCTAAAGAGTGTATGGACATAATTGTTGACAATAATATTAAAATGGTTTTAGGAAATCATGAACTATATTTTTTAAAAGGTACACAAATAGATGATGATATGGGAGAGGGAGAAATTAAACATCAAAATTGGATAAAGGAGCAAATTGCTGATAGACAAAAACAATATCTAGAAAAGTGTAACATGACATATGAAATTGATTGTAATGGTAAAAAAGTATTATGCGAACATTTTCCTATAGATTATAATTCAAAGGATCAGTATCCTTTTCATGATTTAAAAATTGCTAAAGATGGTTCAATTAATGAAATTATAAAGCCATTAAATTATGATTTAATATTTATAGGTCATGAACATAATGCATTTACTGTTGATAATAAATTATATGATGTTGGTTCATCAGGATGTAGAAAAGATAATACTACACAATACACAATATTTGATACTGAAACATTTACAGTTGAAACAAAAAGTTTAGAGTATGACAGAACTAATTTTGAACAAGATTTATTAAAAGAAGATTATCCTGATAGAAATTTGATAGCAAAATGGTTTTTCGGAATTGAACTTTAATATGAAAACCAATTTTTTTTAGATAAGTTATTAGATAAGTTGTTGAATAAAAACTTTCAATATTTCAATAAAAAATTATTAAATTAAAATAAAAAATACCAATTTAAAAGGAAAAAATTACTTGGTTGTTTTAATATTTTACCTTGTGGAAGTGGCAAAAAGTATAAAAATTGTTGTGGAAAATAATATAAAATAAGGCAATATTTAATACCCAATAATTATTAAATTGATGCAAGTCTTATAACTTACCCTCAAAAAGATTAAAATATATAGAAAAGAGAGGTATAAGATTGATGAAATTATATGTTGTTAGACATGGACAAACGGAATGGAATGTTCTAAAAAAAATGCAAGGTTCCGCAGATATTCCTCTTAATGAACGTGGTAAGGAACAGGCACAAGAAACAAAGTTAAATTTAGAAAATATAAAATTTGATATAATTATTTGTTCTCCTTTAATTCGTGCAAAACAAACAGCTGAAATTATAAATAGTGATAGAAATTTAGAGATAATTTTTGATGATAGATTAAGAGAAAGAAACTATGGGGAATTTGAGGGAATTAGTAAATCTTCATTTAATTATAATGATTTCTGGGCATATAATAAAAATTTAAAATATACTAAAGCAGAAAATATTCAAGAATTTTTCAAAAGGATTTATGAATTTTTAGATAAAATAAAAATGAGATATTCAAATAAGAATGTTTTAATTGTCTGTCATGCTGGAATAACTAAAGCAATAGAATGTTATGCAAATGGAATGATGAAAGATGAAGATATAGGTCCTTATCTTCCTGATAATGCTAGCGTTCAAGAATATAATATTTGATAAGGAAAAATGTCAACAAAATATTACTGACGAAGGCATCAAATTAATCAGAAGATATTATGGAATGATTGGAAGAAAATAATAATTACCAGTAATAATGTTAACTGTTTTTGTTAACATTATTTTAATATATAAAAGAACGAAGTAATGATAAATAAAAGAAAAGTTACTAAATTTTGAAGATGAAATAAAAAGAATTTAATTTGGTTGAATTCGAGCAAATTGATTGTTTAATGATGTAAAAAATAGTATAATATCTAATAT
>CAZWZO010000052.1:0-6411 GCA_964638525.1 uncultured Muribaculaceae bacterium
TTTAGAGAACGCCTCTATTTATTTAGAAAATAATCTTTCTTTTGATACAAAAGTAGGTATGAGTGATTTACCCGGCTTACTTTATTTACACAGTAAAATCCATGATAATATGGATCTTGTTAAAATTAGACATACTGTTGTAGATGAAGCCCAAGATTATGGTGAGTTTCACTTTTATACAATGAAAAAGGTTCTTGCAAAAAGTAGTTTTAGTATCTTTGGTGATTTGGCACAATCTATTTATGATTATAAAGCAATTGATAATTGGGAAGAAGTCGCACGTGATGTATTTTTAGAGGATTGTTCTATAGATTATTTACTTAAAAGTTATAGAACAACGGTTGAAATTATGGAAGAGGCAAATAAAGTTTTAAAACATATCGGACTAAAAGAGGGACAACCTGTAATTCGACATGGTAAGAAAGTAGAGTATATTTCAACTCATAAAAATCTAGAAAAAACAAAAGAGGTTTTGGATCTTTTATTAAAAGAAAACTATTCTACTCTTGCAATTATTTGTAAAGATGAAAAAGAGTGCAAAGAGGTATTTTCAAGCTTGAAAGACAAGTATCCTATATTAGAAGTAAATAAAGAAAATTTAGATTATTTAGGAGGCATTTGTTGTGTGAGCAGTGCGTATGCAAAAGGATTGGAATTTGATGCTGTTGTTTTGTATAATGCTTCTTCTTATGATGAAAAGGATAATACAGATATGAAACATTTATATGTAACTATGACAAGAGCTTTGCATGAAATGTATATCTTGTATCAAGATGAATTGTTTTTGTTAGGAGAGTAAATGTATGGAATATTTGGATTTATATGATGATAATGGAAAAAAACTTAATAAAGTAGTAGAAAGAGGAAGCAAGTTATTCGATCATGAAAATATTATGCTTGCAGTTATCTTTATAAAAAACAAAAATAATGAATATTTGATTCAAAAAACTTCTAAAGAGAAGGGAGGACTTTTTGCTACTACGGGTGGACATGTTATACACAAAGAGGATAGTCTTTCTACAATTATAAGAGAAACAAAAGAAGAACTTGGTATTCTTATTCCAAAAGAAAAAGTAAAACTTATTACTACATTTAAGTATAGAGAAAAACCATTACTTTTTCATGTTTATGAAATAACAGATGTAGAAAGTACAACTTTTACCTTACAAAAAGAAGAGGTAGAGTCAGTTGTTTGGCTTAGCAAGGAGAAAATCGAAAAGTTGATTCAGAAGAATCAATTTTCAAAAACGCATGGTTATATATTTGAAAAATATATAATGTAGTTTATTTTTTTAGAATATTGCATCATAAAAAGAAGAGTATTTCAGGTCTCTTCTTTTTATAGTGCAACAAGTTTCCTTGTTTTACAAGCTTGTATTTATTCTATTGCTTTTTTGACAGTTTCAAAATATAATTTAAACGAATCGGGATAGGATAAATTATCAGGTAATTCATCTGCAAATAAAATCTTTTCCATTTCAAAATCTTTAGGTAAGTCTCCCATTTCAATAATTTCGCAATAGCATAATAGACCATAGGTACTTATCTTATAAACCGAAATAGGGGTAACTTTAATTTTTGTGGCACCTGTTTCCTCAAACATCTCCCTTTTAGCAGCTGTTTCCCAATTTTCGCCTTTTTCTATATGTCCTCCTGGAATCTCCCATCCCTGTCTTTTTTTGTTATAACAAAAGACATACTTTCCTTTATATTTGGAAACACAAACGACTCTTGTGAAGTCTTCTTCTTTTACACTCCCTAAATCATATAATTTTACTTCAAACATTTTCTCCTCCTATTCTTATATACTATTATAACATGTACAATATAGTTAGGCAAATTGAAGAAATCAAAATTTTAGTATTATTTTATTCAACAACAAATTTTGATAAAAATTGATTAACAGCATAAAATGATATTCTGTGTAGAATTAAATGGGATGTTGTTATTGGTAGAAGATTAGGTAATGAGTTGAAACGAACAGCAAAAAATTAAATTAGACTTATTTCTTTAAGAATCACGGTGAAAAAATCCATTTTCAAGTATAGTATACAACTCATTAATATTAAAAATATTGTTTTTATATAGTAATATGTATTCATCAAATAATGATTTTCCAAAGATCAATTCATCATCCGTATTTATCGTTACTATAAGCCCATAATCATACATTTTTCGAATTGGATGATTTTTAATATTGTTAACTCTTGACATTAAAAGATTACTACTAATGCAAATATTGAATTTTACTTTTTTCTTTTTTGCAAAACTCATTATTCTTTTACTTTGGACAATGTTGATACCATGCTGAACAACATCTAGATTAAGTACTTTTATAGCTCTTTTAATACTTCGAGCATTTCCAAATTCTCCAACATGTGCTTTTAACAACATATTTTTTGATTTTGCATATTTATAAATCTTTTTAAATGCAGTAATATTTTTTGAAAGTTCATCCCCATATAAATCAATGCCATGAAAAACTTTAGAATCTATTAATCTTTTTATTAGCGTAATATCATTTTTTTTATAACTCTTTCTACTGATACCTAAATCAAAATTGATTTTAATTTTAGAATCATACTTTTTTTTCAAATTTTTAACTTCATTTATGTAGTTTTTAACAGAATTGTCAAATAATTTGTAAACGGTTTTATAGTCTAAGCTTATATCAAGGATTGTTATTCCATCGTTTATAGCTGTTAATATTGATAGTTCATATAACTTAAACTGTTTTTCTTTATTTTTTATCATAGTCTCCAAATTCCGATTTACAAATTCATTAAATTCTTTGATTGATGAAACTCTTTTGAACCCGTTTATTTTCTTTTGGAATTCTTGATAAAATAGATTAGAATTTGAACTTAGTAGTCCATGAGCATGTGTATTGGTTTTTGGTATTTTTTTAAATAAATTCTTATTTTCGTTCATTAAAGAATTTTTAAAGTCATCAAAATTCATAGTTTCTCCTTAAATAATTTGTTATAATAAATTCGAGGTGATAGTGTGAGTGAATTTATTCTTTCTTGTTATAAAATTAATCTAAAAATTGTATGTCATGAAAATATAATGAATAAAATAAAAACATTAATGTTTGGACATTGTCAATTTAAAGAATCCTCTGATAATATAACATATACTTTAATTATTGAAAAGCCAATAGATAAAAAATTAAAGCAAAGTTTTGAAATAACAGATAAGTGGTTTAATGCTTGTGGAAAGGTTTATATTGATGACTTGAATAATGCTATTTATTTAACGGATGTATTTGCAAATACGGAAAAAAATCAAGAACAATTTGTGCAATATTTTGTTTGTAATGTTTTAAATCGGTTATTAGAGGAAAAAGGATTTTATGGATTTCATGCTTCAGCAGTAAGTAAAAATAATGTTGGAATGGCTTTTATAGGTGAAAGAGGCTGCGGCAAAACTAATAGTTTATTGAATATGTTACATAACGGTTATGATTTTCTTACAAATGATAAACTTGCTATACAATATAATGGGAAGAATATAAATGGCTATGGAGTTGCTCAAGATGTATCAATTAGAATGGATACAAAATTTAGAAACGTACCCCAAAATAGAGAATATATTAATTTTGCTTTAGCTAATAACATAGATTTTAATGATGATTTTTGCCTTGACGGAAATAAAATTACTTTATATCCCAGAGAACTAGTAAAAATGAATAATGTAGGCCAGATTTATAGCAGTAAAATAAAATTCATTATTTTTCCATCATATGATGCATCAATTAATAATTTATCTATTCAAAAATCGTCGAAAGACGAAACGATCAACCTTCTAATGAAAAATCAACTCTCACTTGTTCATGAAACAAAATCTTTTTTGAAATGCATATCTTCGAATGCTACTAATAATAATCATATTTATTCATTAGAAGAAACTTGTGAAAAATTAGCTAGTTTAGATTGTTTCACTGTTACCCAAAATGAAAAGACCGTTAAGGAATACGCTAAAACAATGAATAGTTTTTTTAATGATAGATTTAGTTAATATCAAAATAAAATGGTTAAAATGAATCAATATTTTTACAAAATTGAGATATTGTCTTTTGGTTGTTTTTATGTTATCATAACTGCATCGAGGATTGTAAGGAGAATTTAATATGGAAATGTATGAAGAAGAAAAGAAACGTTTGGATGAAACATTAAAAATAATGCGTAATGAAATAATTGAACTTCAGAGAAAAATAGATGAGTTAAGTAAAACTGGTACGACATTATCTTATGAGGATAGAAAAAGAGGAATGCACTTACAGATAAATTCGAAGTTTGATTTTGAAATGAGTAACTTAAATAAAATAGAACGTTCTTTGTCTATTCCGTATTTTGGTAGAATTGATTTTAATCGAAATGCTGATCATGGTGGAAACAAAATTTATATAGGCAAGTCCGGTATAATGGCGAATGGGCAAACAATAGTGACAGATTGGAGAGCTCCTGTTTGTAGTCTGTATTATGACAGTGAAATAGGAAAGGTTAACTTTAAATCTCCATCTGGCTTAGAAACTGGATATTTGAATTTAAAAAGACAAATAAATATTAAAGATGGAAAATTATTGGATGTACAAGATTCTAGTTTAGTTAGCAATGATGAATTGTTAAAACCTTATCTAAGTACCAATGCTGACAATAAAATGAAAATAATTATTGCCTCCATTCAGAAAGAACAAAATTCAATTATTAGAAGAAATCCTGATGACAATATTATAGTTCAAGGTGTGGCTGGGTCCGGTAAAACTTCTGTTGCACTACATAGAATAGCATATTTGATTTATAATTTAGGAAATAATATTTCTTCAGATCAGTTTTTGGTTTTAGGACCTAATCGCTATTTTTTAAACTATATTTCTTCAATTCTTCCAGAATTAGAAACATCTCCTGTTGATCAGAAAACATTATTGGATTTTTGTAATGATTATTTAGATGAAAAAGCAAAATTAGGTTTAAAGGATGACAGCCTTACTACTAAGCATATTAAAGATGAAGAATTATATAAAAAGGTACAATCTTTAAAAACATCTCTTGAATATAAAAACTTAATTGATCAATTTATGAGTGAATTTTACGCTAATAATTTAGTGGAAGAAGATTTTTCAATCGATGGAAATATAATATTTACAAAAGAGGAAGTATATGACACTCTATTTATGAGTAACAAACCTTATCCTGATTTTAATAGAGCAAATATATACTTAGTTAATAAATTCAAAAATAATCAATCAATTATTTATGATAATTTAAATAGACAATATCGAGATATATATGTGAAGCTTTCTAAAGATGACCCAGAAAGAAAGAAAGCAATTGAAAAGAGCCTACAATTAGATAAGCTTATAAAAAAAGATGGAGTAAAATTATTAAAAAATTATTTAAAGAAACTAAGAAAATCGCCAATCAATATATATAAGTTATTTTTATCTGACTTTGATAAATATAATATCAATCATTTTAGTACACAGGAAAAATTATTGTTAGCGAAAGAAACTCTTTTGGATTTAAAAAATAAAAAAATTTCTTTTGTAGATATTCCGGCACTATTACATTTGAACTATTTATATACGGGAAAGAAAACAAAATATAAATATATTGCAATTGATGAAGCACAGGATTATGGTTTGTTTCACTTCCAGGCTTTGAGGGAAATAGCTGATAAAAGCATTTTCTCTGTATATGGAGATTTAGCTCAATCTATTTATTCTTATAGGAGTATAAACTCTTGGGATGAAGTAAAGGATACGGTTTTCCCTAGTTCAAGTATAATAGAATTGAATAGAAGCTACAGAACCACTATTGAAATAACTGAAAATGCAAATCAAGTATTAGAATATATGAATTTGGGAAAAGCTACCCCTGTAATTCGACATGGTGGCGAGGTCCTTTTCTCTGATTGCGCCAATGATATAAATTACAAAATAAATAAAATTAATGAATGGAAAGAAAAAGGATACAATACTATTGCAATTATTTGTAAAGAGGAAATGGAAGCGAAAAAAGTACACAGTGATTTAGAAAAAAAGGGAATAGATATTAAATATCTTTCTAGTAAGGATTCTGAATATTCTGGTGGGGTTTTTGTGTTAACCAGTACTTCTGCAAAGGGATTAGAATTCGACACAGTTATTGTGAATGATGCTTCGGAAAAGCGATACAACTCCGATTCGGAAATAGATATGCATTTATTATATGTTGCAAGTACAAGAGCATTACACGAGCAAGTTATTTTATATAATCAAAAAATTACGAAGCCTTATTCAGCTATCAATAAAAAAAAATCAGTTGATGCAAAAAGAATGATAAAGCATTTATAAAAAATACAAGTTTGTTATAATAACAAAAATTGTATTTTTTTTAATAAAAAGTAAAATACCAAATATATGATAAT
>CAZWZO010000053.1:0-6384 GCA_964638525.1 uncultured Muribaculaceae bacterium
AACTTTAGAACATGAAGAAAAAGTAACTAACTCACTGTTATTTGTTTTTAAGAAAGTCTCAACATTTGATGTTTTACCATTTTCTAAAGGTTTGATAAAGTCTTGTTCTAATAAACAATTTTCTTTATAGAATTTATTAATTCTACCTGTAACCATTTTCTCAGCTATTTCTGCAGGTTTTCCTTCATTCATAACTTGTTCTTTGATTACTTTTTCTTCATGTTCTAAAGTTGCTTTATCTACATCTTCTCTACTTTGACATAATGGTTTCATAGCAGCAGCATGCATAGCTACATCACGAGCTACTTCAGCGTTATCACCTTTTACTACTGTAATTACACCGATTTTACCACCCATATGTGAGTAAGTACCAAATACTTCATCATCATTCTTTGTTAATTTTGTAAATCTTCTAAAACTAATTTTTTCTCCAATTTTAGCAATTAACGCAACTAAAGCTTCATTAACAGTTTGTCCATTCATATCTAATTCTAAAACTTCTTCTACTGTTTCTTTGTCGCTTTTTACAATTGTATCTGCTAAAGCACTTACAAAATCAGTGAATTCTTTATTTTTAGCTACAAAATCAGTTTCTGAGTTTACTTCAACGATAGCAGCACTGTTTCCATCTACAACGATTTGAGTTAATCCCTCAGCAGCAATTCTGCTTTCTTTTTTAGCAGCTTTTGAAATACCTTTTTCACGAAGCCAATCAATAGCAGCATCCATGTTTCCGTTTGATTCTTGTAAAGCTTTTTTACAATCCATCATTCCGGCTCCAGTTTTTTCTCTTAATTCTTTAACATCACTAGCACTAAACATATAAATCCTCCTATTATTTTAATGCAGAAATTAAATCTGCTTTTTTCATTGTTGAGTAACCTTTTACTCCTTTATCTTTTGCTAAAGCTTTTAAATCAGCTAAAGTCATACTATCTAAATCAGCAGTTTTCTCTTCTTTAACTGGTTCTTTTACTTCTTCTTTCTTTTCTTCCTTTTTAACTTCTTTTACTTCGTCCTTTTTTGTTTCTTCTTTTTTAGCCTTCTTTGAAGCTTTTGCTTTATCTTCTTCACTAACGTAATCGATAACTTCTTTACCGTTTACCTCAGCAATAGCATTAGCTAAAGCACCAATAATTAATTTTACAGAACGAACAGCATCATCGTTTCCTGGAATTACATAATCAACCATATCTGGATCACAGTTTGTATCTACAATACCAAATACTGGGATATGTAATTTACGTGCTTCTTTAATTGCGATTTCTTCCTTCTTAGGATCTACAATAATTAAAGCATCAGGAATTTTCTTCATGTTACGAATTCCTCTTAAGTATTTATTTAATTTTTCATATTCTTTACGAATTTGAATTACTTCTTTTTTAGGTAAGATATCAAATGTACCATCTTGTTCCATCTTTTCGATTTCTTCTAATCTTCTTACTCTTGTTTTGATTGTTCTAAAGTTAGTTAAAGTTCCACCTAACCATCTTTCATTTACAAAATACATATCTGTTCTTGTTGCAGCTTCTTCTGCAGCTTCTTGAGCTTGTTTCTTTGTACCAACAAATAAGAACTTTCCATCGTTTTCAGCTATTTTCTTAACAACTTCATAAGCTTCTTCGATTTGTCTTGCTGTTTTTTGTAAATCGATAATATAAATATCCTCTCTTGTTGTGTAGATGTATTCCTTCATCTTAGGATTCCATCTTCTTTTTTGGTGTCCGAAATGTACACCTGCTTCTAATAAATAATTCATTGAAACTACTGTCATAATTTTTTCTCCTTTTCGTTTATCTTCTATTCATTTCTAAAATAAGTCACCCTTTCTTTGTCGATTGGGCACGAGGCTTATTCATCCATCAATATGTTTATTTTAATGCAGAAATTAAATCTGCTTTCTTCATTGTTGAGTAACCTTTTACTCCTTTATCTTTTGCTAAAGCTTTTAAGTCAGCTAAAGTCATACTATCTAAATCAGCACTTGCTTCTTCTTTTACAACTTTTTTAGCTTCTTTCTTTTCTTCTTTTGCAATTTCTTTTCTTGTAACTTTTCCATCAAGCCCGTCTTGTGCAACTTTTACTAAGTCAGTAAATACTTTTGGTTCATTAATAGCAAGTTCACTTAACATCTTTCTATTTACTTCTACTCCAGCTTTGCTTAATCCATTAATGAATTTAGAATAACTAATTCCATTTTCTCTACAAGCAGCATTGATTCTTGTAATCCATAATTTTCTGAAGTCTCTCTTCTTTTGTCTTCTGTCTCTATATGCATATTGACCAGAATGCATTAATTGTTCTTTTGCAGTTTTATATAATCTATGTTTGCTTCCAAAGTATCCTTTAGCAGCTTTTAAAACTTTTTTATGACGTGCCTTTGTTGTAGCACCATTCTTAACTCTTGCCATGTTTTACTCCTCCTATATCTTCTTTAATACATTTTTAAATCTCTTTAAATCTGAATGACTTAAAGCGTTTGATGATCTTTTCTTTCTATTGATTTTTGTTTTTTTCTTTCCTAAATTGTGTCCAAATCCTGGATGTTTAATAGAAATAGTTCCACCTTTTCTTAGTTTTAATTTTTTGTTTAATCCACTATGTGATTTTATTTTTGGCATATTACTTCCTCCTTCTATTTTTCTTTTTTAGGTATTAATAACATCGTCATTGATCTACCATCCAATTTTGCCTTTTGTTCGATTGTTGAAATATCTTCAAGACGTGATGCAAATTTTTCTAATACTTCTCTTCCTAGATCCGTATGAGCCATTTGTCTTCCTTTAAAACGAATAGATAATTTGATTTTATCTCCCTTTTGTAAATATTTTGTAACATTTTTTAATTTTGTTTCAAAATCACCTACGTCAATAACAGGAGACAATCTAAATTCTTTTAATTCCGATTTATTTGCTCTTTGTTTCTTGCTTGCTTCCTTTTCTTTCTTTTGTCTTTCATAACGATATTTGTTATAATCCATTACTTTGACAACTGGTGGATTTCCATTTGGATTTAAAAGTACCAAATCAAGTCCTGCATAAGACGCTAAAGTAAGCGCATCTTCTATAGGCTTCACTCCGGCTTGTTCTCCATTTGGCCCAATGACTAATACTGGACTAACTTTAATTTGATTATTAATTAACAAATTAAATTTCCCGTTTGCGATAATTACACCTCCATAAAATGCAAAAAAGTGAATACAATGTATCCACTTTCTCACGTTTGAATAATTAGCATTTAAAGCTCTTTACCTATTGCCCTAAGCAATCAGGTGGATGTGGATACATCTCTTTCCTTCTTCATTTCTTTATCATTATACTAATTTATATGTGTTTTGTCAACAATTATTTAAAAGTTTATACTAATTTTATTTCTTATACGTACAAGAACTACACTTGATTCCATCTTTACCTTCTACAAGCATACTTTTACACTCTGGACATTTTTCACCTGTTGGTTTGTCCCAATAAGCCGTCTTACATTTTGGAAAGTGATTGCAGCCATAAAATACTTTTCCTCGTTTGCTTTTTCTTTCAATAATCTTGCCATCACAATTTGGACAATCACAAACTTCTACATCTTGTTTTTCTTCTTTTTTAATATATTTACAAGTTGGATAATTGCTACAAGCTACAAACGATCCATATTTTCCTTTTCGAACAACCAAAGGATTCCCACATTCTGGACATTTTTCTCCTGTTTCTTCTGGAGCCTTTTTTTCCATAGAAGAAAAAGCAGTTTTTACAAGTGGTTCAAACTCATCATAAAATGTGTGAAGAAGTTTAATCTCATCTTCCTTACCATCTGCAACCTTATCCAAGTCTTCTTCCATATTTGCTGTATATTCAACATTAATAATATTACTAAAATACTCTTGTAATTTATCCGTTGTTTCTATTCCCATTTCTGTAGGTTTAAATCTCTTTTCTTCCATAACCACATAATCTCTTTGACGAATGGTTTCCATTATGGTTGCATAGGTAGAAGGTCTACCGATGCCAAGTTCTTCTAATTCCTTAATTAACCTTGCTTCAGTATATCTTGCTGGTGGTTTTGTAAAATGTTGTTCATCTACAATTTCGTTACTAGTTAAAGTTTGATCCTTACTCATAGCAGGTAAAAGAACATCTAAAGAGTTTTCATAATCCTTATACAATTTTAAATATCCATAAAAAACAAGTATTTGTCCTGTTGCTTTAAATTTATAATCTTGATTATCTAATACAACTGTAGTTGCTTTTACCTTTGCATCTTTCATTAACGAACAAAGTGCTCTAGTATAAATCAAACGATATAGTTTGTATTCATCAGGAGTTAAATACTCTTTTATAGACATAGGCGTTCTATAAATATCCGTTGGACGAATAGCTTCATGGGCATCTTGAACGTTTTCTTTCTTTTTTTCTTGTTTTACATATCCTACATACTCTTTTCCATAAGAATCCTGAATATATTTATAAGTTGCTTTTATAAATTGATCAGATAAACGAATCGAATCCGTTCTCATATAAGTAATTAAACCAACCGTTTCTTTTCCTATATCAATACCTTCGTAAAGTTTTTGAGCAATAGACATCGTCTTTTTTGCGTTAAATCCCAATTTAGTAGAAGCTTCTTGTTGTAAAGTAGAAGTAATAAATGCAGGTTTACTTTTTTTGCTCTTTTCTTTGTAAGAAACATCCTCAATTAAGAATTTATCTGTAAGTACACCTAAAACTTGATCGACTTCTTCTTTAGAGTGAAGTTCCAATTCCTCTTCCTTATATTTAAATAATTTAGCATCAAATTCATCGAACTTAGCTGTAATGCTCCAATATTCTTCTGCTTTAAAGTTTTCAATCTCTCTTTCACGATCTACAATTAATTTTAAAGCTACACTTTGTACCCTTCCAGCTGATTTTCCACCAGTTTTGGATTGCATTAACTTAGAAAGACGAAAGCCAATAATACGGTCCAAAATTCTTCTTGCTTCTTGGCTTCTTACTAAATCATAATCAATGTCTTTTGGTTCTTTTAAAGCTTGAATCACAGCATCCTTTGTAATTTCATGAAACAAAATTCTTTTATAGTCTTTATCTTTAATATTTAAAGCTTCCTTTAAATGCCAAGAAATAGCCTCTCCTTCACGGTCAGGGTCGGTAGCAAGATAAACAAAATCAGCATCTTTTACATCTTTCTTTAACTCACTAATGACTTTTTTCTTTCCTTTAATAGGAACATAATCCGCCTTAAAATCATTTTCTACATCTACCCCAAGACCATATTTACCACTAGTAGCAAGATCACGAATGTGCCCTTTAGAAGAAACAACTTTATAATCACTACCTAAATATTTTTCTATAGTATGACTCTTGCTTGGAGATTCCACTATTACTAAGTTTTTACCCATCTAATCACGTCCTCTTTTTTTATTTATACTTGTAAAATCCATTTTTGTCAATAAGCTTTCTTTATAAATAGATTTCTTAAAAGCTTCTATATATATTATTATCAACGGTTTTAGAAATTCCTAATTTTTTCAAAAATAAAAAAATGATTTCTCATTTTTTTATTGTTCTTTTTCGACTTTTGTAAAATAAAACTTGCCATCTGTTTTCTTAAATGTAAATACGTAAGTATCTAGTTTATCCTTATAAGAATCAAACTCTTCTAGCTTTATTTGTTTCGCTACTAAAAGGCTAGAGTCTGTATCATTAATATCTTTAGATGGTTGATATAAATTATAAGTATCTTCATCACTGCCTGTATCTTCATACTGAACGTTTTCATCCGTTCCAGCCATTAATAACAGACCAGACTTTACATATACTTTTACTTCCGTATTATATGCCTCATAGTGATCAATTGTATAATGATATTCTAATCCAAAAGCACTGCCTACCGAAGTCGCATAAATTTCATAAGTTTTATTTCCCTTATTATATTCATGAGCAACTCCGTTTGTTCTTTCCACTACACTTTCAGCCTTATAAGAAGAATCTTCCCCAAACATTTCTTTATAAGCTTGTTTCACTTTATCTTCAGAAAGAACATAAGGTTTCTTACCATCCTCTATAGGATCTAGAGGAAGCTCATCCACACTTGGTTCTATTGATTTTAAAGCTAAAAACAATCTTTCCTTTGAACTCATATCTGCAACCGCTAAAGAGTTTTTCTTGTAATAAAGACCTCTATTAGGTGTATCGTAACTATCATCCATCTGCATGATGACTTGCATTTTTTCTTCTAAAGTTTTTTTCTCTTCCGTGCTTAAGTTTTCTTCTTGTTTTTTCTCTTCTTTCTTTGCAATCACTTTATCCTTGGATAAGACTTTGTCATAGAAGATATAGCCACCCATTCCAAGTACAAGTAAAACCAAAACAATTACGAAACCAATTAACCCCT
>CAZWZO010000054.1:0-6347 GCA_964638525.1 uncultured Muribaculaceae bacterium
TTATCACATATTTTTTCAAAAGAAAAGAGTATTGAACTTTGTCAACACTCTGAAAGAATCACAATTTATTGTGATTTTTTATTTGACTTTATCTCATCGAAAACAGGATCATCTAAACTAGGTTCGCTCCCTTTAATATAGTACATTATTTTTGCCTTTTTATTATCTTTACTAGCAGGTTTGCCACTGATTGGGTCAACCAGTACACCCACTACATCTTCTGGAATACTGTACCAAGCATCCTTTGTCCCTTTTAAGTATTCTTCCATAGAGTCAATCCAAATATCTTTAGTATATTTGTAATCGGTATCTAAGATAGAACGATTATCATCGTATCCACACCATACAGCCGTTACAACATTAGGAGTATAACCAATATATATACTATCACTATCCGTTGTTCCAGATTTTAAGGCATAAGTATGGGTCATTTTAGATTTTAAAGAAATTGCCGTTGGATAATTGTAATCAATAAAAGAACTATCATAAGTAGAAGTAAGCAAATTACTAAGAATAAATGTTAAACTTCCACTTAGTACTTGACTCTTTTCTTCTTCTCTTTCATAAAGCACTTCCCCTTTCGCATTCTCTACCTTTTCTATCAAGTGTGGTTTAACTTTATATCCACTATTGGCAAAAGTAGCGTAGCCACCCACTAATTCCTTTAAATACATTTCATAGGTACCAAGAGGTAAAGACGCAACTGCTTCTAATTTTGAAGTAATTCCTACCCTTTTTGCTGTATCTACAAGTACATCTTCTCCTAAAAACATATGTGTTTTTACTGCATATATATTATCAGAATAAGCAATGGCTGTCGCAAGAGAAATAGCTTTATCTGCGTATTTATCATTATAGTTCTTGGGAGAATACGTTTCATTGTTTCCAAGAGCAAAAGTTGTAGGTTCGCTTTTAAAAGCGGTAGAAGAAGTAAATCCATTTTCCAGCGCGGCATAATATAAGAAAGGTTTCATAGTTGATCCCACTTGCCTTTTGGAAGAAATCGCACGATTAAATTCACTTTTGTTGTAATCTTTACCACCTACTAATCCTATAATACCTCCTGTATTTGGATCCATCATAATAGAAGAAGTTTGAATTTCGGTATCTTTATCTATAACTTTTTTTGTACTATTTTCTAATGCGTTTTGAGCCTTGGTGTTCATACTCGTATATATTTTTAATCCACCAGACTGAACCAAAGATTTAGAAATACCAAGAGAACTTAATTCGTTATCTACTGCATTTATATAATACATATAATTTTGTGTTTCATCTTGTTCTAAGTTTCCTACTAATTGTATTTCCTCGTTGTAAGCTTCTTCTGCTTGTTTTTTCGTTATATATTTATTTTGAACCATTGTATCTAAAATATATTTCTGTCTTTTTTTAGAAGCTTTTAAATCATTCACGGGTGAATAGTTTTGAGGAGATTTTGGTATACCCGCTAAAATAGAAGCCTCAGCCAAAGTTAAATCTTTCGCATCTTTATTAAAGTAAAATTTACTAGCTTTTTCAATTCCATACATACCATGTCCATAATTAATTGTATTTAAATACCCTTCTAGTATTTGTTTTTTAGAATAATGTGCCTCTATTTCCATTGTAAGCCACATTTCATCCCATTTCCTAGACCAGGTTTGATCAAAATCTAAATATAAATTTTTTACGTATTGTTGAGAAATGGTAGAAGCTCCTTGTTTGGTTCCACTTTTTATATTTGTAAACATAGCCTTAATGATACGAACAAAATCAAACCCATGATGCGAATAAAAGTTTTTATCCTCACTAGAAATAGTCGCATGAATTAAATTCTCACTAATATCATCTATATTCGCCCATCTATTGGTACTATTTCCTTGATAAAAAACTTCACTATTGCTATCTAGATAAGTAATTCCCTCTTTTGAATTAATATTGATTGTAGGAGTCAGTTTTACATAAAAAAAACAGCAAATAACAAAAAGAATACACATACAAACAAAAAATAAAGAAAATTTCCATAAATTCTTTAGTAAACGCATATTTAAAACCTCATTTCTTTTATAGTATGAAAAAAAGAGAAAAAAATATGTACTAAAAAATAAGAATATGCTATAATCTGTTGTAGAAATTGCACTTGGAGGTAAAATTTTGAAAATAAAATTAAAATCAAAAATTAAAAATAATGAAAAGATAATAGAAGAAGAAATCAATGCAATTTATCAAGAGGAAAAGAACAAAATAAATTATTTAGAGGAAAATAGTACAAAAGTTGAATTTGATATAACAAAAATGCTTTTAAAAAGAGAAAACAAAGAATTAAAAATGGAGTATGATTTTTCTAAAAGAAAAGCAAAAATATATATTAAGGATCTAGATCGGTACATGGATATTTTACTAGATGTAAAGAATCTAAAACAGGAAGCGGCAAAAATAGAAATAGAGTATATAATAGAGGAGCAGCCATTTATTTATTCTATAGAATGGAGGAACATATGAGTATAATTAAAACGGTAGAAGAAGTAATAACGAGTACAATAAAGGATTTGGGATATGAGGTAGATAGTATAAAGGTTTTGCCTTCTTCTAGAAAAGATTTAGGAGATTTTCAAATTAATGAAGCAATGGCCCTAGGAAAAAGAAATGGTAAAAATCCTAGAGATGTTGCCTTAGAAATTGTAGAAAAGTTAGAAGACAATCACATGTTTACAAAACTAAATATTGCAGGACCAGGATTTATTAATCTTTCTTTATCTAATGCGTTTTTAGCAAATAGTGTGAATAAACTTAGTAAAATGAAAGAAAATAATATTGACTATCCTGCTAAGAAAAAAATTATTATTGATTACGGTGGAGCCAACGTTGCGAAAGAACTTCATGTAGGGCATTTACGTTCTGCGAATATAGGAGAAGCATTAAAACGTCTTTCTAAATTACTTGGTCAAGAAGTAATTGGCGATGTGCATTTGGGAGATTGGGGTTTACCAATGGGACTTGTTATCCGTGAAATTAAGGAAAGAATGCCCAAGTTACCATATTTTGATGAAAACTATAAAGGAGAATATCCAACGACTTCTCCAGTAACAGCTCAGGATTTAGCGGAAATCTATCCAACAGCAAGTGCTAGAAAAAAAGAAGATGAAACCTACTTAAAAGAAGCCCAAGAAATTACAGCAGCCTTACAAGAAGGAAATAGAGGATACCAAGCATTATGGAAACACATCGTAAATACTTCTTCCAATGATATTAAAAAAGTATACGATGATTTAAATACGCATTTTGATTTATGGTTAGGAGAAAGTGATGCGGATGCTTCTATTAAAGAAGTAATCGATATTTTCAAAAAAGAAAAGCTAGTAAGAGAAGATGAAGGAGCCTTAATTGTAGATGTAAAGGAAGATACCGATAAAAAAGAAATGCCTCCTATTCTTTTAGTAAAATCAAATGGAGGCGCTGGATATCAAACAACGGAACTTGCTACCATTTATAATCGTATGCGTGATTATCAACCTGATGCTATTTGGTATTTGGCAGATGTAAGACAAACTTTGCACTTTGAACAAGTTTTCCGTGCTAGTAGGAAAGCTAAAATAACAAAGGATGCTGTAGAATTAGAATTCTTACCATTTGGAACCATGAACGGTCCAGATGGAAAGCCATTTAAAACAAGAGATGGTGGAGTAATGTCTTTAAGAAACTTAATTGAAATGGTAGAAGAAGAAACAGCAAAAAGAATCAATGTATCCATTGTAAAAGAAGAAAATAAAGAAAAAACAGCACATTCAATTGCTATTTCTACCATTAAGTACGCTGATCTTATTCCATATAGGACAACAGACTATGTATTTGATCCTAAAAAATTCTCAGAATTAGAAGGCAAAACAGCTTCCTATTTACTATACTCAACTATAAGAATGAGATCACTATTAAACAAAGCCAAAGAAGCAAATGAAAGTTACAATCGTTATAAAGAAGTGTTTACAGATAGTGAAAGAGAAATTATATTACAATTAATTATGCTTCCTAAAGTTTTATTAAAATCTTATGAATCAAAAAGCTTAAACGATATTTGTGAATATATATATAAGTTAACAAGCAGTTACAATTCTTTCTATTCTGAAAATAAAGTATTAATAGAAGAGAATTTAGATAAGAAAGAATCCTGGTTATTTTTATCACAAGTTGTTTATAATACGAATATAATGCTTTTAGATACCCTAGGTTTAAATATACCAGAAAAAATGTAAAAAGCTATTGTAATTGTATATAAAGTATGATATAAATTTAGGTGTTTATTTATATAAAAGATTTTTTTGTGGAGGATACTATGAAAAAAAAGATTGCAAACTATACAAAAGAAGAATTAGAATTACTTTCTTATAAAGATATAACAAACTTGATTTTAGAAGAACAAGAAGCTACAAATACTGCGGATTTATTTAAAAAAATTATCGAATTATTAGGATTGTCTGATAAAGATTATGAAGCAAAAATCGGAGACTATTTTACATCTTTAACTACTGATAAAAGATTTATTATGTTAGATAACGGATGTTGGGATTTAAGAGATCGTCATAAATCCGATAAAATTGTAAAAATGGATGAAGAGGATGAAGAAGACGAGGAACTAGATGATATAGATACAACCGAGGAAGAAAGTACAGGATATGACTCAATTGACAGTGATGATTACGATGATACAGAGGACGATTTAAAAGATTTAGTTGTAATTGATGAAGATGAAATGGAATAAGACACTACACATCTGTGATGGTGTTTTATTCTTTATTATGATATAATACGAAAAGAGAGGGTGATACCATGTTTAATCGATTAGATGCAATAGAAGAAAAGTATAATGTATTAAATAAAGAACTTTTGGATCCAAATACACTAAGTGATATCAGCAAAACAACGAAAATATCTAAAGAAATTAGTGAATTAGAAGAAACGGTTCAAACTTATAAACAATATAAAAAAGTTTGTGAGGATTTAAAAGAAGTAAATGAAATGTTAAAGGATAAAGATCTAGCTGAAATGGCTAAAGAAGAAATGCCAAAACTAACGGAAGAAGAAAAAACGTTGATGGAAAAGTTAGAAATTTTACTTATCCCAAAAGATCCAAATGATAATAAAAATGTTATTGTGGAAATCAGAGGCGCTGCTGGTGGAGATGAAGCCAATATTTTCGCAGGAGATTTATATAGAATGTATACAAAATATGCAGAAAAACAAGGCTTCAGTGTTGAACTTATCAATTCGATTGATGGGGAAGCCGGAGGCTTTACTATTGTTGAATTTATTATAAAAGGACAGGGCGCTTACTCAAAATTAAAATATGAAAGTGGATCACATCGTGTACAAAGAGTGCCTGTAACAGAATCCAATGGACGTCTTCAAACTTCTACGGCTACTGTACTTGTTATGCCAGAAGCCGAAGATATTGATATTCAAATTGACGAAAAAGACGTAAAAGTAGACGTATATCGATCAAGTGGATGCGGAGGACAAGGTGTAAATACAACCGATAGTGCTGTACGTGTAACACATATTCCAACTGGTATTGTAGTAACTTGTCAAAACGAAAGAAGTCAAATCAAAAATAAAGAACGTGCCATGAAAGTATTAAAATCAAGAATCTATGAAGCTGCTTTACAAGAGGAAGAGCAAAAAGCAGGTACAGAAAGAAGAAATAAAGTAGGAACAGGAGATCGTGCTGAAAAGATAAGAACGTACAATTATCCACAAAACAGAGTAACCGATCATAGAATTAATTTTACGACAAAACAACTTGATCGTGTGATGGAAGGGGATCTAAATGAGATTATTGAAGCTTTAATTTCAGAAGATCAAAAAAGAAAATTAGAAAATGATGAAAATTAAAGATTTAATTGATGAAGGAAATAAGTACTTACATAAAGATCACGTAAAAATAATTATAGGAGAGGTTTTAGGATACAATCCACTAGAAATTTATAATTATTTAGAGGAAAATGTAGAAGAAGAAAAAGAAGAAAAAATAAAAAAAATCTTTTGTGCACTAAAAGAAAAGAAACCAATTCAATATGCCTTAGGAAAAACAAATTTTTATGGTTATGAATACAAAGTAAATGAAAATGTACTTATTCCAAGATTCGAAACAGAAGAATTAGTAGAAAATACGATTTATTATTTAGATAAATATTTTAATAAACAGGCTAAAATTATTGATCTAGGTTGTGGAAGCGGTGCAATTGGTATTACTATAAAAAAGGAAAGAAATCTTTGTGATGTTACTTTATTAGATATTAGTAAGAAGGCTTTAGAAGTTGCCAAGATGGTGTTTATTCTTAGGAAATTGTTCTCCTGCAGAAATTTCATCCATG
>CAZWZO010000055.1:0-6263 GCA_964638525.1 uncultured Muribaculaceae bacterium
CAACTTAATTTTGACACCAGTGGTGTCAATTTTTCACTCTTAAATACTTCATAAAATTTTCTCATTCTATATAATGTTCTTTCATTATATTTCTTACCAACTTCAATCATTAATTTTTCTGAATACTGTTTAATAATGTTTTTACCATATTCCTTACCTGCTTCACTTAAAAGTTTACCTATTTCGAAATAAACACCAACTTTATGCCTATCTTTTAAATAGTCTTTTGCTCTATCATATATTTCACTTTTTATTAATTTGTTTTTTATTTCATCATAATAATTCATTTCTATTCTCCTTTCTACGGACTACATGTTTCAATTTTCAATTTTCAATTTATTATTTTTGATTTTGAACATAATACTTCCATCTTGATCTACTCTATATATTTTTGAGCCATCTAAATTATTCAGTATTTCTTTATTTGGATGACCATAACGATTATTCTTGCCTACACTGATTATTGAATATTTAGGATTTAATTCATTAATAAATATTTACTACTACTTATTTTACTCCCCATGATGTCCAACTTTTAATACATCTATATCACTTATATTATATTTATCTAATATATCTTTTTCTTATTTAACCCTTTACTTAATTCTTTTTCTAATTCTTTTAAACTTTTATCTGGCGTTTGTAAATTCTCTGGCGTAATTCCGCCTAATCTTTTAATGCTATTTCTTACTTCTCTACCAACTTCATAGTGAACAGCATTTGCAGTATATTCATTATCTACATTATCTCTTTTTAATTTAGCATCTGTTTGAGCTATTCGAAATATATTATCTGCAAGTTCTTCACTACCCATATTATCTAATATATCTATATCTTCTCTATATCTTAGTTTCTTTCTTTTAAAAATATCATCTGCTGTTTCACCATTATATAATCCTTTATATCCTGCATTATGAAATCTAGCTAAATCTTTTACTCCACTATTAACTGCTGTTTTATTTAAATTATAATTACCTTTTCTTACCGGATCTCTTCTATATAATTTTTTCTCATCTTCAGTAAGTTCATTATATTTTTTTTCTGAAAGTTCTTGTTTGAATAGCAAAATAAGTTTGACCTAAAGCTATTGCCTCTTTTCTGGAATCCCCGTTTTGTACTATTAGGTAGCAGGCATATCTTGATAACTTATAATCTAACAATTTTCTCTTTGTTTTTGAACCTATCTGAACCATTTTCCCAACCTCGGGAAAATGGTCATTAATGTTATACCCGCTTTTAATACACGATGTTTTTGCATATTCTATGACATTAGAAAATCTTTCCCGTTTACTATATTCAAGTAATGGCATTAATTCTCTAGCCAACCAATATTCATTACCATTTTCATCTATATGTTTAATATCTTCAAACACTTTTTTAGTATATTCTTTTATTTTATTCATTTTATCATCTTCCTTCCTATGGATTATACGTCCTGATTTTATATTTTCCTTTATTTAAATCTATTTTTATACTTCCATCTAAATCTGTTCTAATTATTCTACTGTTTTTCAGCGTTTCAAGTACTTCTTGTTTTGGATGATCATATTTATTGTTTTCTCCTACTGATATTAATGCATACCTGGGTTGTATACTTGTAATAAATTCTTCACTACTACTTGTATTTGAACCATGATGCCCTATCTTAATAAAATCGATATTCTCTAAATTGTATTTTTCTAATATGTCTCTTTCTTTTTCTACACCAGCGTCTCCCATAAATAAAAATTTTGTATTTTGATAATTCAAATAAATTACATTGCTATTATCATTTTCATTGTCATATTCCTTAGTATTTAAAAAGGAAAGAAAATAGGATCCAACTTGTAATTTATTTATACAACTAGAATAAGGAATTTTCTTTTGGTTTAAAACATTTATTAAATTTCTTTCTAAAGTATTTGTTCTTCCACAATTAAAAGTTACGCTTTTTACCCTAAAGTTTTCAACTAATTTTGTGGAAGTCCCCATATGATCAAAATCCCCATGTGTTATAATAATTTGATCTAACTTCTTTATTCCTAGAGAGAATAATGTACTTACGATTTGTTCTTGTAAGGTTTGATTTTGTTCTTCTTTTATCTTTCCACCTGTATCAATTAAAATGTTTTTCTTTCCACTATGAAGTAAAATGGAATCTCCTTGTCCCACATCTAAAACTAAAATATAATTTTTGGGTATAAGAAAAGAATAACAATAATGAAAAGAAAGAAGAAAGAGTAATACATAAAAATAGTTTTTCTTTCTATAAAAAAAGAAGTAAAGAAGGATTGTTATAACCATATAATAAAGAATACAGAGTACAAGACTAGGCTTACTAAAAGAAAAGTGAAAAAAAGTAATTGTATTTAAATACTTTGATGTTTTTTCCAATATATTTATAAAAAATAAAAATATTGGTTCTAAAAATGGAAGAAAAAAAACAAGTAGTGAAAGTGGAAAAACCAGATTGGATATAAATGGCACATAAAACAAATTATATAAAATACTAATGGGATTTATAAAGAAAAAATTATAAAGGCATATGGGAATACTAACTAAAAAAGATAAAAAGGAAGTAAGAAGTAAGCTTTTTATTTTACTTTTTGCTTGGAGTTTCGTTGAAAAAAGAATTAAGTAAAAAGTAATCGTAAAGGAAAATAGAAAACCAATATTGTAAATATAATAAGGATTTAGAAATAAGCAAATTGAAAGTGTAAGTAAAAACAAATAGATAGGTTTTATTTCTAAATAATATATTTTATTTATACTCAAAAAGAAAAAAAGCAAAACACTTCTTAATATAGGTGGAGAACCATTTGTTAAGAATAAATAAAAAAGTAAAAAAATAAGTACAAAACTGTATCTCTTCTTTTCTTTTATATTCATAAATTTCAAAAGAGAAAGAATAGTAGTAGATAAAACAGAGACATGAAGTCCTGATACACTAAATAAATGACTAATTCCATTATTTTGAAAACTTTTGTATACTTCCTTTTCCACTTCTGTTTTTTCTCCTAATAGAAATAATTTTAAATATCTACTGCTTTTATATTTATTTAATTTGTTTATAATACTCTCTTTTATTCTAAAGAATAAATTTTTATTTTTTTGAAGTATTTTTATTTGTTCTATTTTCATAATATAAAAAGTTTTGTTTCTATATAAATATTTTCTATAATTAAACTGATTGGGCAAAGTATTGTTTTTTGGGTTTTCAAGTGTTCCTTCTAATTCTATCTTATCGTTTAAACTATAATTTACTTTCTTTTTTATGTAACCAATTACATATTCTTTTTTTACTTTTATTTTTATTGTTGTTGTATCTTCTTTTTTTGTAATCTCACGTATTCTTCCTACTAAATGCGTTTCTTCTTTCTTTGTACCTGTATTTACTTTTATTATTTTTACTTTTAAAAATACGAAAAAAAGACTCAGAACAAAAAAGAAAATATACAAATACTTAGATAGTAATATAGTCCTTAATTTGATCAAATATGCTTTCTCCTATACCACTTATTTCTTTGATTTCTTCTATTTTCTTAAATCCTCCGTTTTTCTTTCTATACGCAAGAATATTTTTAGCTTTGGCTTCTCCTATTCTTGGAAGTGTTTGTAATTGTTCCAGTGTTGCAGTATTGATATTTATTTTGCCTGTTTGTTCTTTTTCTTCTTGCTTTTCTTCTATACAAGCATCATTTTGTACTTCTTCGTTGCATAATTCTTGTTTCTTTTGTTCTTCTTGTTTTGTTTCTGTATACTTTCTTACCTGTTCCTTACTATAAATAATAATAACCATTTCATCGGTTAATCTCTTGGATAAATTAATCATAGAAGTATCGGCTTTCTTGGTAAGACCTCCTGCCTTAGTAATTACATCTATAATCCTTTCTGTTTCATTCATAGTATAAATATTAGGATTTTTTACTTCTCCTTTGATATCCACTTTTATTATTTTGGTATCGTCCTTAGATGTTTCCTTTTTTATTGGAACTTCTTCTTTTATTGTATTCACTTCTTTGGTTTCTTCTTCCAAACTTTTGTAATAGGAAACGGCAAAATAGATACCTACTCCTAAAAGCAAAACACATATAGAAATAAGAACTACCTTTTTCTTTAAATCAAAATCATTCATAAAAAAATAACCTCCTATAGAGATTATTTCCTATAATGCATTCTTTTCCCTAATTTTTTTTATTTTTTCTTCCTTTTCTCTTGTTTCTACATTTATTCTTTGAACAATACTCAACATTCCTATAGTCATAAGGGTAAAGGAACCACCGTAACTAATAAATGGTAGAGGTACACCTGTTAGAGGAATTAAACCAAATAATCCTCCTAGATTTACTAAAATATGCATAAAGAGAATGGTCGCAAAGCCATAACAGATTAAAGCTCCCCTCGTTGAAAAGCTTCTTTTTCCAATCAATAAAATTCTCCATATTACAATCATCATAGCAAATAAGATTCCTATAGATAAAAGTAATCCCAATTCCTCCATAGTAATAGCAAAGATAAAGTCTGTATAAGGTTCTGGTAAATACAAATACTTTTGTGTACTCTTACCTAGTCCTACTCCTAAAAGCCCACCATTATTAATAGCTATATAACCATTGCACACTTGATTTCCTGTTGTTAAGAATTTACTACAAGGATTAAAGTAATCAAAACGATTCTTTTGTTCTTTTGTTAATAACTTTCCAGAAAAAGAGAACAAAATCGATAATCCTAGTACAGCTACAACAAGAGCGCCTATTGTTAATTTCGTTTTTTTATGAGGTTCAATTGGAGATAGGAAAAAGACAACAGCAAGTCCACTCAAGTAAATAATCAATGTACCAAGATCGGGTTGTAAAAAGATTAAGGCAATACCAACAGCTAAGACTAGAAAAGGAAAAATAATAGTCTGCCATCGATCTAGTTTTTTTAACTTGAATTCATAATAACAACTCATCCACATAATAGCAAAAGCTTTTAAAAATTCACTGGGTTGAAGACTGAATGGTCCAATATAAACCCAACTACTTGCACCGTTTTTTACTTTTCCTTCTACTAAGATGATAGCTAGAACAATTGTGGTTACAATTACAGCAAAAAAAGAAGCTCTCTTGTAGAATTTCGTATCTATTTTTAATAAAACAATAGAAGCAATGACTCCCACAAATAAAAAGATAAACTGTCGAATAAAATACGTATAAGGACTATCTCCTTGTTTCATATAAGCCGTTATATTTGAAGAAGAAAAGACCATAATTAAACCTACTACAAATAGTAGCACTGAAAAAAATAATAAAGTTTTATCTAAATATTTGAACTCTTTTCTCATAAATCTCCTTGTTTTATTCGATGTTTTCTGTGTATTGTACGGCTTCTACCTCTACTTTTGTGTGCAAATGCTTATTTGCTTCTTTACTTGTAGCTTCTTCATCAATCCAAAGACGAATTTCATAATAAATGGTTTCCCCTGGTTCGATTCGTCCCGTTTCTAAACTTGTTTCCTTCCAATCTTCTTTCGTTGTTAAAAAGGAAATTGGACTCGTCGTTTGAGAAGAATTTCTATTCTTTTTGTATTCATACTTTATACTTTTAGCTAAAGTATTGTTCTTATCACACCCACATTTAGAAATGGCATCTTGATCACTTATAAGTTTCAAATTATAATTGGCAGCTATAGTACCACTATTTGTTACCTTAAAACGATAAGGATTGGTAAGTTTACCTGCTTCATCTGACATAGGATAGGCATTTTTTAAATTTATAGCATCCGTGTTACTATCATCTATTGTAATAATCAAAGTACCTGTTTTTACTTTGCTTACTTTATCTCCTAATTTTAAATAACTGAATATGGCATAGGTTACGCCAAGCAATAAAATAATAATCAAAATAAATAAATAACACTTTTTTAAAAGTGTACTCTTGTTTTCTTGTTTCATATCTACACCTTCTATTCTATATACATTATAATAATTTTTCCTCTATTTGTAAAGCAAATAAAAAAGGAGAAGTTATTGTACCTCTCCTATTAAATATGGATATTCTTCCTTTACTAATTTTACTTTTACTACCGTATCTTTTGGTAGTTTCTTTGGTATTTTTACATGTAAGAAATTTCCTGTGTGTCCTATAGAATATTCTTCTTTTTCCAATTCGACAATTACATCCATTTCTTGATTTAAAAATTGATTCATATATTCTATTTCTAATTCTTTTGATACTTCAATTAATCGGCGACTTCTCATTTTCTTTACAGACTCTTCTACTTGGTGCTGCATTTCACTTGC
>CAZWZO010000056.1:0-6001 GCA_964638525.1 uncultured Muribaculaceae bacterium
GCAATAATGGCTGGATCAAGGGCATGAATATTAATCCTTTTTGGACTAGAAGCAAAATTGGCCCCTGCTTTTATTAACTCTTCATAATCAGACTGACAAGCTCCAGCTATAATAATTAATTTATCGGGATTGTTTTCATATTTTCTAGAAACTTCAATGGCTTTGACAAAATTTTCACTATTTTTATAATTCTTTAAATCCTGCTTAGAGCCTTTGCTTTTCACATAAGAATCGTGTCCTGTAATTACAACGATATCTGGATTTAAATCTCTTAAATATCGATCAATTTCCATAGCGACATCCTCTTCTTCTAAATTTACACCATAAGCTTTGATTCCTGTATTTTCATAGAACTTCATACACCGATTTAAATAATCAGCATCGCTATCTATATGCAAAACTTTACCAGGCATATAAAAGTATTCGTCTCGATTTAATGTTGTAATGCCATCGAAGCGATCTAAAAACTCTTTATCATCGTTTAATTTAGAAGAATCTTCCTTTCTTAAATCTTCAGCCTTACTATCTGCACACAAACGAACATCTACCCCACATAGTTTAATTACATTATTTTCCATCGCCACTACTTTAAATATAATATCATTTCCATAAGAATTTCTACTTACAATATCACCAATATTAAAAGACATATCATCATCTCCATCTAATGATATGCCTTTTTAAACAAAATTATGCTAAGGCGTTACTTATTTCTATGAAAATATCTAAGCTCAATTGTTCAGCTCGAACCGTTAAATCAAAATTATACTTTTCTAAGACACCTTTTATCTTTTCTAAGTCATAGGCTTTTAAATTGTTTCTTAAGTTCTTTCTTTTAAATTGAAAACTATCTCGTACCAATTTAAAAAATAGTTCTTTATCTTTTAATTTTTCCAAATGTTCTTTTTTTTGTAATGAAACAACAACACTATCTACATTTGGCTTTGGTACAAAGACATTCTTAGAAACTAAAAATAATTTTTTTATATTAAAGTAGTAATTTAAATAAACAGTTAAAGAATTATACTCCTTGCTTCCCACTTTAGCGCTAAAACGATCTCCTACTTCTTTTTGAACCATCACAACCATTTTGTCTAAATTCAATTGTTCATCAATCAATTTAGTAATAATAGGCGTCGTAATATAATAGGGTAAGTTAGCAATTACATATAAATGACTATATTTATAAGAAGAGATATCCTTTTTTACATCTCGATTTAAAAAATCATCAAAAATAAAAGTGATATTTTTTTTATCTTGAAAAGTTTCTAACAAGTGTTCCTGTAATCGAGTATCGATTTCATAAGCGACTACCTGTTTTGCTTTTTCTACTAATTTCGTAGTTAAAGCTCCACCGCCTGGACCTATTTCTATTACTAAACTGTCCTCTTTTATATCGGAAGAAGATACAATTTTATCAATAATCGTTTTATCTTTGATAAAGTTTTGTCCAAATGATTTTTTAAAAGAAAAAGTATTTATATTCAAAATGCATCACCAAGGTTAGTATAACATGTATTCGCAAAGAAAAAAAGCTTAACCTATTTAAGCTTTTCCCTTATTTTTTGTATCCCCACACAACATAAATAATAAATTTCCAATTATAAGTCCAACTACCATGACTTTGATTGCATTAATATTATCCGCAAAATAATTAAAGTTAATATTATATCCAAGTTTACTATTAGCAATCATATTTGTATCAAAAATAGCTCTATATTCTATAAATAATACTACTAAAAATACAAAACAACATGTTAAATTATAAAACAAATTTCCTGTTACTCTTTTTTGGTTTGCCAACATATTTATAGCAAATAGGACAAACAATATAAGAAAAGGTAATGCCAAGAAAATAGAATCCATAAGAGATTTATTTAATCTTTGATACATATAAAGAATAATATACCCACCTATAGAAAAACATAGGATAAGAAGTAAATATTTAAAAATATAGAAAATAGCATTTATTATTTTTATCATTGTGCACCTCCTGCTTCTTCATGTACCCACTCTGCTAGATATTCTACTAAAGAAGCAGCCTCTTCATAGGTATTCATCAATTCATCATACATAGCCTTGGGTTTATTCATTACAGATGCTTTTGTACTTGGTGTAGTATAAAAATAACTACTATTATTTAACAAATCTTTATCAAAATAATCTAAACTTTTGCTGATGGTATCAATATTTAATTTTATTAACTGGCTCTTTTCAGTTAGCCCATCCGAATTTCCATCTTTATCACTGTAATAGGTTAAATAATGCAATTGTTCAATCAAACAACCATTTATTATATTATTGCTTAAAGAATTTCTTAAATTATAAGCATCCTTTACTCCAAATGTTTTTTTGTTTTTTAAGTTTTTAAACTCACTGTTATTTAAACGATCACTACAATAATTTAACTTTGATTTTAATGTAGATAAAAACTTTTTATCTACCTGCTTTTTACTATTGTTAAGAGAAACATCTAAATTTTTATTAATATTCTCTATTTTTTCTTCTATACTCTTGTACTTTTCATTGTTCTTAATATCTATATTTGCCTTTTGTGATAACTCTTCCATATGGTATACATTAATAATTAAATAAAAAGAAGCAAAAACAAAAACAATTCCTGTTATAGCATATCCAAAAATTTTTACATATTCCTTTAATATATTTTTCATTTTCTCACCTCTTAGAATGCAAGATCAATTTCGTAATGATAATGTTTATTCAAGTAATTTTGTGCGTTCTTTTTTACATAAAACTTTAATTCATATTGATTTACTTCACCAGGTTGAATTGTTTTTACATCTATAATATTATTTTTTATATTCGTCATTTCTTCCTTAGCTATTACTTCATTATTGCAAGAAATTTCATAAATAAGATCTTCTCTTGTTAATAAATCCTTATCCAAACATCCATCTTCTGTGAAAGAAGAAGAAATGTCTTTTAATAAGAGTTTATACGCTACTTCATTAGAAGAGGTATTTTCTACTTTGAATTTATAAACTTCTGAATCTTCTCCTACATATCCTTCATCATCAATTGCAATGTTTTTTATTACTTGTGGACCATTATTACTAATATAAATTTGATTAGATTCTGGTGCAACTGTTTGCTTTAGATTCTTGTTAAAAAAATTATACCAAAGTAAGGTAAAGAAGAAAGTAAAAAGAAAAAGAACACAGGCAGAGAGAATACAAAATAATATTCTTTTTTTACTCATACGCTTCACTCCTTCTTTTTCTTTGTGGTAATTCCAACAAATACAGATTTTAATAATTTTAAAATATCATAAATAACTATACCAGCACAAGGAATAACTACCGCAATGATCCATCCATATTTCTGTGCTATAAAGTATTGAATTAGACCTATTTTAGGTATTTTCATAATAACTTTTCCTGTTAAATCTTCAGGCTTTACTAACGATGGATCTGCTACATTATTGTTATCTCCCTTTGTTCGAAATAAATTATTTCCTTCACTATCTTTAAGAACTTCTATAACTCGATGGGTAATTGTGATTCCCTTTGTTCTTGAATCACTAGATATAAAAGTGATAACATCTCCTTTTTTTATTTTACTAGCATCCCTTTTCTTAACAATTACAGCATCGTTTACCTTTATCGTTGGTTCCATACTAGGACTAATAATAATATAAGCTCCATACAAAGGTGGCTCATAATTTCCTTTTTTTAAGTTTCTTTGAATTCCTATTACATAGCAAGCTACAACAAAGATGATAAAAATTAAGAAAACAAAAATTACATATAGCATCGTCTTGGCAACAAAATTAAATATATCCCAAATCTTCTGCCATGTTTCTTTATTCATAATTTCACCCCGTTTATTCAAACAAAAACAAGAAAAAGATTAGATATTTTACTTTTGTTGTGCATCCAATCTAACCTTAATTTTAAATGTCATAGGTTCACTACCAATTACGGCATTTTCATCTACCCACATCTTTAACTCATAACTATCTACATAAGTTTGAGCGGAAGAAGAAGAGGTAGTAAAAGAACCTTGTGTTAATTCTTTTCCCTTTTGTCCATCAAAATCAACTGTTTTTAAATCACTATAAAGTGTAGGATTTAATACAGCCGTATTTTCTTTAGTTAAATATACCTTTACATAATTCTCTGGTAGTTTTTTACCATCAGCAGTAGTGACATCAATAGCAGAAAGTGTATAAGCAATGGTTGTACTTCCTGATACATTTGCACTTACTGTAAACCTCATGGAATTATAATCCCCTGTTAAAGCAATACCATCTCTATCTTTCATAGGCATAGCATTTTTCATATCAATATAAGTAGTATCATTAAAAGCCATCGATATTGCTCCAGTTGTAAGGGTATTAATTTTATTATTTGTTTTTGTTGCAGAAAAAGCTGCGAAAGAAACACCTATTACCGCTACTACCAAAATAGCAATTCCAAGTACCATTAATAAGATACTTTTTGAATCATTTTTATACTCTTGTTCATTATTCATATCCATACCGTATCACCTATTATAATAATACATGAATTAAAACAAAAAAGCAACACTTTAGGCGGTCGCTTTTACATTAATTTTTATTTTAAATTCTTTGGAAGTACTACCATCTGTATAGTCCTTTGCAATCCAAAGTCTTAATCTGAATTTTTTGGACTCAAGAGAATCAGAATGGATGGTACCTGTATACAACAACTTAGATTTAGAATCATTTTCATAATTCTCTAGTTGACCATAAGTTGGTACTTCTCCCTTATAATTTTCATAAGCATTATCATTTTCATCAGTCAAATAAACTTTTACATAATTTGGATCCATATTGCTACCCTCTTCCATCGTAGCATAAATTTGGTATCCTACATTTTGGGCTTTTCCTTTTATAGAAAAGTCAAAGTATCCCTGATTGACCTCTTTACTATTTTGTGTAAGCATCTTACCCACAGAATCATCTATAGGAATAGCATTATTAAGATCAATTCCATTGCTATCTTCGTTATAGGAAAAAGAAATGGTTCCTGTTGTTATAGTATTGTCATAATTACTTGTATCTTTAAATATAAAAATAGCAAAAGTAACGGCACACAAACTACATAATAATAAAAGTATTCCTAAAAATGTTACAAAGACATTTTTATTTTTTTTGTTTTCCGTAGCCATCTACCAGCCCCACCTTACTATCTCATAACGAACATTGTGTTGTCTTCCAAAAGAAGAAGCTTTTCTTTCTGATTCATACATAATATCCATTGTATTTCCATTAATAGCAGAACCCCTATCCAAAACAACACCATAAATATAAGTATTCGTAATAGAAATATTTGAAATCTTTAACATGGTTCCACAAGGCAAAGAAGAATCTCCTGCAATGATTCTTACTGTACCATAATCTTTATCTTTAAAATAAACATTGCCGTTTGATAAATTTTGTCGTGGAGGACAACTCGTTCTTCCTCCACACCCCTTACAGTCTGGACCGTAAGCCGTCATATTTCCAGTAAAAGCAACGGATTTTTTTGGAGCGATTTTGATCGCTTGTGCCAAACTTTTTACTTCTACTGGTTTTGCATCTTCTAATAAACTATTGTATTTATTTACAATATGCACTGCACGAACTGATTTTACATTGTTTTTATTATTAGAAAGTACAACTGTTTGCTTATTTCCTGTAGAAATAACAAACATACAAACTAATATAAATGCAAATATTAAAAAGCGTTTTCCAAGCATAATAGTTAGTTTTTTCATACACCCACCATCCATTATATAACACTATTTAAAGTATAGCATATCTACTATTTCAAGTCAAACAAGGCCATAGCGTTTTTCGTAGTAATATCTTCCACTTCTTCTAGACTCATATTTAATAAATCCGCAACATAAGAAGCAATATGATAAACATTCTGCGGTCCGTTTTTCTTTCCTCGATATGGTTCTGGTGCTAAATAAGGTGAATCCGTTTCAAATACAATGTGATCCAATCCTATTTTTGCAACGACATTTTTTA
>CAZWZO010000057.1:0-5945 GCA_964638525.1 uncultured Muribaculaceae bacterium
ATAGCGAATGATACAAACTGACTAAGCTTGTAGAGGTTTATGTGTTAGTATTTTCGGACAGTGGTTCAATTCCGCTCATCTCCACCATTGCCTAATCTGTTCGAATCGTTCGAACTTTGATATATAGGAATCAATCGTTTCGATTGATTTTTTTGTTTAGAAAAAGATCAGGAAAATTTAGGCAGAGTAAATAAAAAATATTTTGATCTGTATAATAAGTCAAAAGAAGTTCGAGATTTAAAAGAAAAGGTGAGAAAAAATATATGGCACTGTAGAAGATTTATATCCATAGAAGAACACTGAAGAAGATACGTTGAAAAGAAATAATAAAGAATGGTATAATCATCTTGGTGGTTATATGTATTTATATAATAAATTGTTGGGTAATGAAACATTTTTAAATTGTCGAGGTAGAGAGTATGAGTTATGAAGTCCGATTAAATAAGTATAATGCTCTACTTACACCAAACGAGCTCTTAACATTTATGGATGAGAATATTCATTATGGGGTGTATGGAAAAGATCAAAAATTGTATTTGTATGATGATGATAATTTTCAACAGGCTTGTTTAAAAGAATATATTCTTTCTGATAAAGATCGATTATTAAAATATCAGTATGGAACATGTTGGGATCAAGTGGAGTTAGAAAGAGACTGGTTTACAAGAAATCATTATGAATTTAAAACGATTTTTATTTGGTTCTTATTTCCTTATGAAAATAATTATATTACACATACTTATTTGGTATACAAGGATAAAAAAACAAAGGAGTATTGTTATTTTGAACATGCTGATTTTAATAATTGGGGAATACATAAATTTCCAACTTATAAAGAAGCGATAGAGTATCAAATGCGTAAACACATAGAATTTAATAAACAACAGGGAAATGTTATTAATGATGAAGTATTGGGCCATTTAGTGATATATGAATTTGATAATATAAAAAAAGGTTTAAACATGGAAGAGTATATAAACCATATTTTAAACTCCAAAGTAATTTATGAAAAAAATAATTTTTGTATATAAAAAACTGATTCAAAAAGAATCAGTTTTTTTAGAGATTACCAAGAACCTCCACCTCCGCCACCAGAACCGCCTCCGGATGATCCTCCTCCAGAGGAAGAAGATCCAGATGAAGAACTAGGGCTAGAAGTCATGGAATCATTTGCAGTATGCATTGTACTATCTACAAAAGCTTCAAAGGAATGCATATCAAAGTCTGATGGACTATCATACCAATCTGGGCTTTTCATGTTTATAGTTTCAAACTTATTTATCCATCTTTTAGAAACTCCTAATACATATGTGTATGGCAAAATATTGTAAAAATAACTAGGATTTTGGTTTACCATTGCTTCTAGTTGCTCTTTTTCAGCTGTTTCTAAAAATGTTTTGAAGCCTCTTATCTTACCTAGTATTTGTATTCCATAAGGTGTATGTTTTTCTATATGTTTGTATAAGATAAATATTAAGATACAACATAGGATTCCAACAAGATAACCAAAAATATAAGCTGGACTTTCTGATAAAGCAAGAGGTACACTTTCTATCCAAGGAACAACTGCGAATCCCATCGTCCATATTGCTAAGAATATCTTGACAACAACAGGTGGATGACTATTAAGAAATATCAAAATAACAAATAAAGCTATACCGGGGAAGAGTAATGGTAAAAAAAGCAACTCAGGCATATCTCCACTTACAATAGGAATCGTTGTAATTAAAACATAGGTAATTATCAAAAATATTATTAACCATGGTTTTTTTGTACTTGCTGTTTTTTCGTATATTTTATATTTATTGGTTTTTGTATTTGTACTTTTTAAAATGGAATTTGTTGTTCTATAAAAGGAATCCTCTAAGTCAGCCGAGGTAACTTCATTTTTGGATTTAAATAAACCATTTAAAAAAGTACGTTCGTTGGCGTTGGTACCATCGTATTCTTTTAACTTTGTAATTTTAAATCCTTTTCTTGTAGTAAATAATACTTTTTCTTCTTGTTCGGATATTTTAATGTATCCTTTATTGGCAAGATAAATAAGCAGAGAAGTTACATCTTTAGAATCAGCATGTCCTTTATATAAATATCCAACTTCTAAACTATTTAGGTCTTCTGGTGGATAAAATTCTACTGTTTGTACAACTGGATTGTCTTTTCCATATTTATACCAAATAAAATAGCTAATTATTAGTAATAAGATAGGAACAATATACATAAGAGGTGTTGCAGAACTAATAGGAAATCCAGCATTTACAAAATAGCCTTCTTCTAGTTCTAAACGAACTGTAACGGCTTCTTTAGGATTTAGTGTTCCAATGTATTCTCCTGTAATGGTTTTACCATTTACACTATAATAAACTTGATTGGTAGTGTTGCCTACTTTTCCTGATGAAAATCCTAATTTACTTGCATCAAACTCTTTAGGCATCGTTATTTTAAAAGTAATATTTTGAATCGTGGTATCCCAACTATCTCCGATGATATTATAATAAAACTCATCTTTCTCTTCTAAAGGATCTTTGCCAATATTATAAGTATAACTTATTGTATAATTTACACTACCAGTTAGAGTCTTATCTGCATCACCTATTTTGATGGTTAATTCATTAGATGATCTAGATGTACTATAATTTTGACTTACTTTTAAGTTTGTTACTCTTGCCTTATTGGTTGTAGTACTTCCATCGTTTCTTTTTACAGAATTTTTTAATGGAATTCTTCTGTAGATACCATGTTTTTCTGTATTGAAATAAGCTGTAATATTCTCTGTAATATCAAAGGTATTGTTTTCATTTACTTGTATATTTACATCATACTTATTGATTACATAGTCATAATTATTATTATCACTATAAGTATCAAATTCATAACTTTCTTCCGCGAAAACAAAAGAAGGAAGAAATCCTAGAACAAGCGCTACACTCAGTAATAGTTTTTTAATTGCTTTTTTCATTTAAATCCACCTGAATACTTTCTCTTTCACTTTCTTTTGCTTCAAACATTTTTTTTCTTTTGAATCCAAGTATTTTTGAAAAAATATTGTTTGGAAAAACTTGGACTTTGTTGTTATAAAGTCTAACTACGGCATTGTAGTATTTTCTTGCGTTAGCGATTTCATCTTCTACTTGTCTAAGTTCATCACTTAATTTTAAAAAGTTTTCGCTTGCTTTTAATTCAGGATAGCTTTCAGCTAGAGCCATAAGCTTATGAATTCCTGTTGTCATTTGTTCATTAGTAGTTATTTTACTTTGTGTACTCATATCTTCATAAATGGTTCCTCTTAAACGAGTGATTTCTTCAAAAGTTGTTTTTTCATGCTTCGTGTATCCTTTTACAACTTCTACAAGATTAGGAATCAAATCCCATCTTTTTTTTAGGTATACATCCATAGTAGAAAAAGCCTCTTCTACTCTATTTTGTTGTTTTGTTAGGGCATTATACAAAATAAATAAGTATAGAAGTATAACTACAATAAATGCAATAATTATATATATCCACATAACTCTCTCCTCCTTTATATAATTATTTGAATCTCTCCTTATTATAAGGATAGCATAGAAAAGATAAAATGCTCTTGTAAAATGCATTTACTTTACACATATTTATATTCTTTTTCTTGGCATTCTTCTACATTTTTTTCTTTTTTCTATGCTATAATGATTTTAATAGGAGGGATAGAATGAAAGAAGAGTTGTTAAATAAAAAACAAAGTGGTTTTAAAGGAATCGATTCGTCTTTAAAACAAGAAGTGTATAATTTTTGTAATGGATACATCGATTTTTTAAATCACGTAAAAACAGAAAGAGAAGCGACAAGTGAAATTGTGGCTAATCTTTGTAACAATGGATTTAAGGATCTTGAGTATATGGAATCGCTTCATGAGGGGGATCGTGTTTACATGGTAAACCGTGATAAAAGTGTTTATGCTGCCATAATAGGAAGCGATGCTTTGGTAAATGGGTTAAACATTGTAGGTGCACATATTGATTCACCAAGATTGGATTTAAAACCAAGTCCACTTTATGAAGATGCTTCTTTAGCGCTATTTAAAACACATTATTATGGAGGAATTAAAAAATACCAGTGGACAACCATTCCTTTAGCAATTCATGGTGTAGTAGCAAAACCAAACGGAGAAAAAATAAATATTTGTATAGGAGAAGAAGAGGAAGACCCTATTTTTACAATTACAGATTTGCTTCCTCATTTAGCGGTCGATCAAGCAAATAAAAAACTAAGAGAAGCGATTGAAGGAGAAGCATTAAATTTAATCGTGGGTTCCATTCCAAACGAAAAGGGTTCAATTAAAGAAAATATTATGAGTATTCTTAATGAAAAATATGGAATCAAAGAGATTGATTTTTATTCTTCTGAATTAGAAGTGGTTCCTGCTTTTAAAGCTCGTTCTTTAGGATTAGACAGAAGTATGGTTGCTTCTTATGGTCAAGATGATCGTGTTTGTGCTTACGCTACTTTACAAGCTTTACTTTATTCTAGTACAAATGAACATACAAGTGTTGCAATCTTTGCTGATAAAGAAGAAATTGGTAGTGTTGGAAATACAGGAATGTGTTCTCAAATGTTTGATTACTTTATCAATATGTTATTAGATAAACATAATGAAAATACACCAAGTGCTCTTAATAGAACGTATTGTAATTCCATGATGTTATCCGCAGATGTAGGAGCCGGGGTGGATCCTAATTATCAAGATGTTTCTGAAAAGAATAATGCGTCTTATATTGGATATGGTGTAGAGTTAAATAAATATACAGGAGCACGTGGGAAATCAGGTGCGAGTGATGCGAATGCAGAATATGTAGCAAAGGTAAGAGAAATTTTTGAAAAAAATGAAATCAAATATCAAGTAGCAGAACTTGGAAAGGTAGATATTGGTGGTGGGGGTACCATTGCTTATATCTTAGCTGATAAAGGCGTAGATGTAATTGATTGTGGTGTACCTGTTATATCTATGCACTCTCCATATGAAGTTACAAGTAAATATGATATTTATAGTGCTTACAAAGCCTATAAGGCATTTTTTGAAGAGTAAAAGGCAGGAATTCTTGTCTTTTTTTGTAAAGAACTGTTAAATTTTTCTTTAATTATATTTTTAATAAAAAAAGTATATTATAATAAAAGTGGATAATAGAAAGGAGAAGAGATATGGAAAAATATAGAGTTGTCCAATATGGATGTGGAAAGATGAGTAAATATATTATGAGGTATATTTATGAGAATGGTTCTGAAATAGTAGGTGCTATTGATAGGAATGAAGATCTTGTAGGAAAGGATATTTCTACTGTGATTGGATGTGAAGATAAAGGTGTGGTTATTCAGAATGTAGCAAACGCAGAAGAGGTACTTAAGCAAACTAGGCCAGATATTTGTATTGTTACAACCATGAGTTTAATGCAAGACGTGAAAGAGGCACTTTTACTTTGTGCTCGTTTAGGAATTAATGCAATTACAACTTGTGAAGAAGCTTTTTATCCTTTTAATTCCTCACCAAAATTAACAGAAGAAATGGATACTTTAGCAAAAGAAAATCATTGTACTATTACAGGAAGTGGTTATCAAGATGCTTTTTGGGGTAATTTAATTACGACATTAGTTGGTACAACGCACAATGTGAAAAAGATAAAGGGTAGTTCTTCTTATAATGTAGAAGACTATGGAATTGCTTTAGCTAAAGCACATGGAGCAGGACTTTCTTTAGAAGAGTTTGATAAACAAGTTGCATCTTTGGATCGTATGAGTGATGAAGAAAGACAGAAATTGATTGATAATGGAGAATATTTACCTTCTTACATGTGGAATACCAATGGATGGTTGTGCGATAAATTGGGATTAACGGTTGTATCACAAAGACAAAAATGTATTCCTATGACTAGTGAAGAAGATATTGAATCTACTACACTAAATATGACAGTTAAAAA
>CAZWZO010000058.1:0-5878 GCA_964638525.1 uncultured Muribaculaceae bacterium
TTCACTGTGTTTGCTTCTATATTTACGCCTGTTCTACTTGGTACATTATACATAATAATAGGAAGTGTTGTTGCGTTTGCAATTTCACTATAGTGTGCGATTAATCCTTCCTGTGAAGTTTTATTATAGTAGGGTGTAACAACTAAAACACCATCTACGCCTATTTTTTCTGCAAACTTTGTACGTCTAATGGCTGTTTTTGTACAATTGGATCCCGTTCCTGCAATTACAGGAATACGATGATTTACGGTATCTACAGTAAACTTAATGGTTTCCAATACTTCTTCTTCACTCATAGTAGAAGCTTCTCCAGTTGTTCCACATACTACGATTGCATCCGTTTTGTTTTCGATTTGAAATTCGATTAATTTTCTTAATTGCTCAAAATTAACTTTATCGTCTATGAAGGGGGTCGCTATGGCAACGGCACTTCCTTCAAAAATTTTCTTTTTCATTTTTTCACCTTTCTTTTATACTCTATTATATGAGTGAAAAAGCACAAAGAGTAGGCATAAAAATATGTATACATAAAAAAAGTAGCTTATGCTACTTTTTGATCTTTCATTAAAGTTCTCTTTTCTCTAGCTGTTAATCTAATTTTTGTTCCATCTTCTAATGTTACAACTTGTAAATTAGGTTTCTTAGCTTTGCTTGTTCTATTTAAAGCTTTTGATACTTGATTTGCTTTTAATGGTTTTTTACTAGATAAATTTACTGGCATGTTTTTCCCTCCTTTATTTCAATGACTCTTTGTCGCTGTTAATAACTTTATCATATTTTACGCTTTAAGTCAAATAAATTGCTTTATTTGTTGAAAAAAACTCTATTTTCAGGTATTATATTAAATACACGAAAGGGTGAGAATATGGAAGAAACTATTGTGTATGAAAATGCATTTGATAAAAAACATTTATTGGATTTATTAGAAGGAGTATCTATGAGTGAAGAAGATATTCAAGCATCAAAAGAAGGAAAGGTTCGTCTTTTCTTAGTTAAAGATCATCATTTATTTTTAAAAGAAGAGGATGGATGTTATAAGCTTCCTACTTTAGAAGAAGAAAAGGTGGACTTTGAAAGATTAAAAGAAGAAGGATTTTTATGCGAAAAGGATTGTTTAAATATTGCCTTTGGTACGCCATTGGAAAAAGGATTAAAAAAATTAAAGGGATACACGTCTATTGATTTAGATGAGGTAGGAGAAGTACTTTCTCATAATTTATCCCTTCATCCAGATAGAATTAAGCTAGACAAACAAATTTTATTTGGTGTAAATTTTTACAAAGCAGTAAATAAAGATAAAGAACCAATGATTAAAAAGTTAGTGATAAGAGAAAGATAAAATATGGTAAACTAAATATAGGAGGAAGGCTTATGTATGTACCATTATATTTAAAAACAAATTATTCATTATTATCTAGTTTACTTTCAATAAAAACACTTGTTGTCACATTAAAAGAACATAATTTTTCTTATGCTTCTATTTGTGATGATAATATGTTTGGTGTAATGGAATTTTATAAAGAATGCAAAAAAAATGGTATCACTCCTATAATTGGTTTAGACGTTAAGATAGAAGATTACAACGTATGTATTTTCGCGAAGAATTATTTGGGATACAAAAATTTAATTAAACTTTCTACTATTCAAAGTGAAAGAAAAGTAGAGATAGAAGATTTAAAAAAGTATAAAAATGATATTTATATGATTTTACCTTGTTTTTACAAAAGTCAGTATGAGACGTTAAAAGACATCGTAGAAGATTTTTATATTGGTTTTTCCAATAGGGAAGAGGAAAAAGAAGCAAGAAAGTTAACAAAGAATTTTGTTTTTTTCCCTAAAACGTTGTTTTTGTTTCATAAAGAAAAAAAATATTTAAAATATTTAACTATGATTCGTGATAATAAAACGATTCGTGATGATTATGAAAAAGAAGAAGGCTATCCTTTATTTATAGAGGATATTTATAACTATTCTTCCAATGAGGGAATCTATAATACAAATAAAATTGCTTCTACTTGTAATGTTGTCTTTCCTAAAAGTGAACTTATGCTTCCTATTTATGAAACAAAAGAAAATGAATCTTCTTTTTCTTATTTATATAAGCTAGCTAAAAAGGGACTAGAAAAAAGATTTCAAGGTAAGTATGAAGAAAAATATTTACAAAGATTAAACTATGAATTAGAAATTATAAATAAAATGGGTTTTAGTAATTATTTCTTGGTTGTGTATGATTTTATAAAATATGCAAAGCAAAATGGTATATTGGTAGGACCAGGTAGGGGAAGTGCGGCAGGATCTTTGGTTTCTTTTTGTTTAGGAATTACAGATATTGATCCAATAAAGTATGATCTTTTATTTGAGAGATTTCTAAATCCAGAAAGAGTAACCATGCCCGACATTGATACGGATTTTCCAGATATATACCGTGAAGAAGTCATCCGCTACGTAAAGAAAAAATACGGTGAAAAAAATGTTGCAGGAATTGTTACGTTTGGAACTCTTGGTGCTAAACAAGCAATAAGAGATGTATCACGTGTTTTAAATATTGCTTTAGAAAAAGTAAATGCGATTTGTAAATGTCTTCCTACTTTTTCTAAGTTAAAACTAAAAGATTTTTATAGAGAAAACGAAGAGTTTCGTAATTTAATCGAAAGCGAAGAGCAAATTAAAAAAATGTTTGAAATTGCTTGTTTCTTAGAAGGCTTTCCAAGACATACTTCCATTCATGCGGCGGGAATTGTTATGTGCAAATGTCCACTAGATGAAGTGATTCCTTTAACTAAAAGCGAGGATTTATACTTAACGGGTTATCCTATGGAATATTTAGAGGAATTAGGCCTTTTAAAAATGGACTTTTTAGGATTAAAAAACTTAACTACGATTATGAATATTATAAAAGAAGTAAAAGATACAACAAAAGAAGAAATTGTGTTTTCAAAAATTCCACTTAATGATAAAGAAGCATTAAAAATTTTTTATACAGCCAATACGTCTGGTATTTTTCAATTTGAATCTACAGGAATGAAAAACTTTTTAAGTCGTTTGAAACCTACTTCTTTAGAAGATATTTTTGCTGCTATTGCGCTTTTTAGACCTGGCCCTTCTGTGAATATTGATTCTTATATAAGAAGAAAGCACAAAGAAGAAAAGATTACTTATTTGGATCCTAAGATGGAAGAAATATTAAAACCTACTTATGGAATTATTGTTTATCAAGAACAAATTATGCAAATAGCGAGAACTTTAGCGGGATTTAGTTATGGTGAGGCAGATATATTAAGACGTGCAATGAGTAAAAAGAAGTATGAGGTTTTAAAGAAGGAAGAAGAACGTTTTATAAATGGATGTATAAAAAATGGTTTAGAAGAAGCAAAGGCCAAAGAAGTTTATGATTTAATTTTAAACTTCGCTAATTATGGATTTAATCGTGCACATTCGGTTGCTTATTCTATTATTGCTTATAAAATGGCTTATTTAAAAGCACATTATAAGAATGCTTTCTTCTCCAATTTGTTGTCTTCCGTTATTGGTAGTGAGACAAAAACTTTGGAGTATATCTATGAAGCAAAAGCAAATGGTATTACTATATTAAAACCAAGTATAAATAAAAGCGAGGAACATTATCTAGGATTAAAAGAAGGAATCTTGTTTCCACTTTCTTGTATAAGAAATGTGGGGACAGTCGCATGTAAGGAAATTATGAAACAAAGAGAGGAAGGCTTTCTAGATATATTCGATTGTTTCTATAAATTAAGAGGACTTTCTAGAAAATGCTTAGAATCTTTAATTTATGCTTCTTGTTTTGATTGTTTTTCTTACAATAAGAAAACTTTGCTTACTAATTTGGATACGATTTTAAATTATGTAGATTTAATTAAAGATTTGGATCCTTCTTTAGTAGAAAAACCAGAACTAAAAATAGAAGAAGAATTTAGTAAAGAAGAAAGAATGCAGTTTGAAAAAGAAGTATTTGGTTTTTATCTTTCCAATCATCCTGTAACGAAATATAAAAATAAGTATAATACTCTTTCTTTAGATTTCATAGCTGAATATTTAAACAAAGATATACAAGTAATAATTTTAGTTGAAAATATAAAAGAAATTGAAACAAAAACAGGTTTACCCATGGCTTTTATTAGTGGAAGCGATGAGAGAGTAACTATGGATTTTACTTTGTTTCCAAAAGTTTATCAAAGATACAATGATATAAAAAAAGGAGAAGTTTTACTTGTACTTGGAAGAGTAGAAAGAAGATACGATAAGTATCAGATTATTATTAAAAATATAAAGAGACTAGAGGAGAAAACAGAATGAGAAAAGATTGCTTTACAATTGGAGGGTATGAAGATATAAAAAGAATAAATCGTTATGCAGAAAAGAAGGTTTCCAATCATTTTAAAATTGCTTTTGGCGATGTAGAGGAAAACAGTTTGTTTGATCGATGTATGACCTCTTTAACGGTTCCTTCTATAACAAAGATAACAGCTTCTTTAAATTATAATGATAAAGAACAAAGATTGTTTAAATTGTTTAGTTATATTGAAGATATTACTTTAGATGATTTGTTTTCAAAGAAAGTAGAAAAAATTACTTTAGTAAGAGAAACTTCAAAGAAAAGAACCTTATATACTACTAATTTTAAGGCAAGAGACAAAGGAATTGTTTTTGATTATTATTACTTTGCTTTAAGAAGGGAGGCTATTGTTTCTTTGTTTCGGGATATAAAAAGTAAAGAAGTTCTTCCTGATACTTTCTTTGTTGACTTTTTTGAAACAAATGGGGAAGTGTTAGAAAAAGATTTAAATAAAATAAAAATAAAAACTTATAAAATGGATCAATATAGATAAAAAATAAAACAAAATATAGAAAAAAACATTTAATATATAAAGGAGAGATAACATGTATAGTGGTGCACTAAAAGAAGTACAAGTAGTAAAGAAGAGAGGATATATGGTAACAACGTCTAAGAAGATAAGAGATATAAAAGGAGAGGAACAACTAAAAGAGTTAATTGAACTTGCTAAAGAAAAAAACAGAGGGAATATCGATTATATTCTTTGGAGTGATGGTAAAGATCAGGGAATGGTCTTTAAAGGAAGAGATGCTTCTACTTATGTAGGTTCTTCTTGCAAAGGAAAAACAGTGAAAAATATATTTATAAGTGAGTTATGTGAAGAAGAAGTAGAAAATTTAACCTTAATAAGAAAAAGAGGAAAGTATAAAGCTTCGTTTAAAGTAAAAGAGAATCATGGCATCCAAAGTTACGTTTATGATGCTTGTGATTTAAATGATTTGAAAAACTTCTTGGATTTGTCTTATAGGAAAGCTTATAATTGTAATATGGGCGCAGCTCTTGTTTCATATTTAGGAAAGAAGAATATAAAGACTTTTGAAAAAAGTAAACGTAACAAACAAAAGGTATATAAAAATCCAAAAATGTACTAGATAAACGATTATAAAAGGGAATCCTATAATTTTTCCTTAACTTTATAGTCTAAATATTGTATAATGAAAATGGTGATAGTTTTGAGAATAAATATTAGAGGAAATGATATAAATTACATACAATATGGTAAAGGAAAAGATGTGGTTTTGCTTCATGGTTGGGGACAAAATATAGAAATGATGAAGCCTATTGGGGATCGTTTAAAGAAAAATAGAGTAACCATTTTAGATTTACCAGGTTTTGGTTTAAGTAGTGAACCAAGTGAGGCTTATACAATTTATGATTACTGTAGTGTTTTAGAAGATTTATTAAAAGAATTAAAAATAAAGAATCCTATTTTGATGGGACATTCCTTTGGAGGAAGAATTGCAATTGTTTATGCTTCTAGAAATAAAGTAGAAAAGTTGGTTTTATTTGGAAGCCCATGCGTGC
>CAZWZO010000059.1:0-5730 GCA_964638525.1 uncultured Muribaculaceae bacterium
CCTATGACCCCCTGCTTGTAAGGCAGGTGCTCTAACCAACTGAGCTAATCGCCCAACTATCAATCAATAACAGTTGTCGAATATAAATATAGCATTTTAACTACTGTTTGTCAATATTATTTTTTAAATTTTTATTTTTTTCGTCTTCTTCTAGTCTTTTTGCTATCCATCCGTTCAAATTATCCTTTAAAGGTGTAAAACCACTTGGTGTCTCAACGATTTTTACTTTCTTACGATGATTCATCTTATAATCTACATTTTTAATACTCAATTTCATCTGATAATTTTCTTCATCGATATCAACAATCTTTGTTTTAATTGTTTCTCCAACTTTCACATAATCATTAATATTACGAATATAACATTCTGAAATTTCAGAAATATGGATCAAGCCACTATAGTAATCATCCAATCCTACAAAAATCCCGTAATTTTCAATTCCTGTCACATGGCCCTTAATAATTTTTCCTTTTTCGTATTTCATTTTAACACCTTCTTTTGTATTATATCATAGTTTTCTTTTTTGCAAAACTATTTATTTTCAAACACTTTTGTTATATAATTACCTTGGTGAGAAAAAATGAATAACATAGAAAATAAAATTAATGAAGTTTTAAATAAATTGAGACCTTATCTTATGGACGATGGAGGAAGCATTGAGTTTGTAAAATATGAAGACGGAATTGTATATGTCCATATGGGCGGGGCTTGTAGCAACTGTCATTTAATCGATTATACTTTAAAAGAAGGAATTGAAGCCGTATTAATCGAAGAAATTCCAGAAGTAAGAGAAGTTATCAACATTTAACTTCTCTTTTTTTAATTACTAATCCATACAATTTTTTTAATTTGATATTTTTGAGAAAGCAAATTAAAAATATATTTCACGTATTCTTTATATTCAAAGGTCTTTTTCAAAATACCATCCATACTTCTACTTGTATTTCCAATCAAAATCTGATCATAGCTATCAAAATAATAGCTGGGATAAATTAACCTGCAAAATAAAAGTTTGGCCTCCTGTTCTAATAACTGTGCTTTAATTAAAAAGTTTTGAATTGTATTATAATCATATTTACCATTAAGAAAGATAGACTTCAAATATTCTGCCATATCCCTCACTCTATTATCTATAATAATGTTTTGAGGATTAAAATACTCTAAAGTCGTCTCTTCCACGTTTACTCGCTCATGAGATACAAACAAATTATACTCCTTATTTCCAATTTCTTCCAAATAAGAAATAGCTGCCTCACTCATTCCAATAAAATATCCTATAGACTCATCAATGATAGGATGTTTCATTTCTATATGCTTTTGTTGATATTCTATATTATCGATCTTGTTTTCCCATAGTTTTTTCCAGTCTGAACGAATCAATAAAGCATACTTTTTGTCATTTTGCAAATGGACCGTATTTAAAATATCGCTCAATTGTAAATTTCTTATTGGTTTTACTACTTGAATTAAAACATAACTTTGTCCACTATAAACACATCCAATCTTCTGAAATCGATTTAAAACTAAATTATTATATTGTTGAGTTTTATTGTTTAATTCATAAATAGCCTTTAGTTCTTCTTCTGTTCTTTTTTGCAACTCAAAATAATACATAAATCCATTTAAATAAAAGGAGTATGTATTTTTTTCTATTTGATTGATTTGATCTGGATATAAATCGTAGTAATATTGGATTGCTTTTTGTATCATATAAACACCTATTAAAATATATGTATATTCTTTCTTTTTTAGCATAAAAAAAGAACCGACTTATTATTAAGCGGCTCTTCCTCGTCCATATCCTGCACTTTCATTATAAGAAGGTGCTGCACTTTGACCAAAAGCATTAAATGCATTGTAGATAAATCCATCTATTTGTTCTACTTTGCTATCAGCAAGGGACTTTTCTGTATTTGCCTTGCTGTATACATCTTGCCATTCATTGATTCCTTGTTTGTCTTGTGCATTTTCATTTTCAAGAATTCTAATTTGTTCTTTTAAATCATCTATTTGAGAATTTCTATTTTTAATTTGTCCATAAATTCCATTTATGTTGTTGCTAGCTTCGCTCATTTTTTCTTCCGCTTTTGCAACATATCCTACACAACCCGTTCTATATTTTTTAATTTGAGACAAAGGCAAATCATCTAAATTTGAATATCCACTAATGAAATCTTGAATCTCCTCATCTTCCATTGTTCCCATATTCATATTTCCATTTGCTTCATAAGAAGGATTTGTACGAGTCGTGTTCATTGAATTATACTCATTTACTGTACCATAGTTAAAGTTGTTTTCTGGCATTCTAGCTTCCATTGGTTGTTCATTAGTATGTACTTGAAAATCTCTTGAAGGAGTGTTTCTTTCTTCATACTCAGGAGCTCCGATACTATTTTGGAATTGCTTCATAGCATCTAAATATCCAGAAGATTGGTGTTGTTCTCTTGTAGAAAAATCATTGGTAGGTTGTTCTACTGGAGTTTCTTCTTTTACCTGTGGAATTTCTATATCTTGTGTTTGTTCTTTTTCGAAAGATGGTTCTTCTTCAATCTTGCCACTAACTTGCATATAAGCTGGAGTTTCCTCTGTTTCTTTTGGTTCATCTTTATCAGCTAAATCATGAGTGTTTTCAAATATTTGTAGTGCATTGATAATTCCATCAGCCGTAGCAGAAGTTTCTTTTTCCTCTTCCTTTTCAGCTGGAATTTCAAATTTCGAAGTAGATGCTGTACTTGTGCTTACAAAATTCTTGTTTTCTGTAATATTACTAAACATACCACTGCTTACATTTATAGCTTTTCTACCTACAAAGTTTGCATTGCCACTTTCTTCTAACTTATATGTGGTAACTCCCTTATCATTTAATCTGTCTATAATTGTTTTTGTATCCTTTGCGTTGTTACTCGTAGCGTTTGCATTACTTAATTTTGCTGCCGATGCTTTGATTCCGTTTAAAGATACTTGTGTAGCTTTGATTTTTCTATTTCCACTTGTTTTATATTCTCCATCTAAATTTGTAGCTGTATAATTAGGCATCCTGTTCACCTTCCTTCTTAATTGTTTGTATTACTTGATAATTCTCTTAAAACGTCTTTAATTCTTGACCATTCCTCATCTGTTTCAATTCCTGATAATTCTGGACCAGTTTCTTTTCTATTTACAGCAGATGCATATAAAGTTACATTGCCATTCTCATCTGTTTCATTTTTTGTATATATAACATATTCTTTTTTTGTATCATTAAACTCAAAAGAAAAAATTACTTCTACTTCTTCTTTCGTTCCGTCTTCTAAAACTAATGTCAACATTTTTTTGTTTGTATCCATACTAAAAATCCTCCCTATTTTCATCTATAATATAATTCTAACATATTTTTGCCATTTTTCAAGTGCTTATTCACTTTTTTTTCTTTTTTTTAAAACAAAATGACGAGCATTATAACTGCAATATTCTTCTATATATTTATCTAAGTCCTTTATGTTGTTTGTTTTTGTCACATTTTTATTTTTTTCATCATAAAATCCCTTTAGTCTTAATTTGTCATAAGAAAAATCCCCAACAATATAATCATAACCATAAAAATAATCTGTTACTTTTTCTTTAAATAGTTCCTCATCAAAACCATTGTTATAATTTTTTATAAGTTCATATTCCCTATTTTCTATATTTATTTTTTTCATATTTTTCACCATACTTTTATTATATAACAAACTATTTTTCTAGTCTAGTCCAGTTTTTTTAATCAGTCTAATTAGTTGGTGTAGAAAAAATAGGCGAATTGGTTGTAAGGCCGTTCTGATAATAGGTTGGAATCTTTCCTTGTATTATTTTCGTAGTGATAGGAATTTCGGTTGCCACTTTTACTTTATTTGTCGATATAGGTAAAACTACTTGTTCTGTTACTTCAATTACAATTTTTATGGAAATGAGACTGTTATTGATACCATATTCTTTGATATCTGTTTTTACATTTCCTTTGATTCCTCCTAGTAATTGAAGGCGCATGGGAATTTTAGGACCAATATTTGCAAAAAGTGCATTATTAATTAAACTACCTGCTGGTATTTCCACGATAATTCCTTGGTCTAATTTATTATATTTGCTATAAATACTACTCGGAAGTGACAGATTGTCAATCTTCCCATTTTCAATAGCAATCAAGTTACTTTGGACCATTTCTATACTCGAGGATAATACCTCATTTACAATTTCATCGTTAAAATCTGCATATAAGATATCACCATTTTTATTTTTATAGATTTCGATGATATCTTTTGTTTGGCTTTCTTTTAATACTTTGTTTTTGACTAAACTATTTATAATCGTATCTAAAAATCTTTCTGTTTCTAGCTCTGAGTAATCTTTTAAGGCTATTTCTATCTTCTTTGAACAAAAGTATAAACTGATAATGAGTATAGGAAGAAAAATAGCTAAGGAAATAAATAGTTTTTGTTTCATTGTTTTTTTCTTTTTTGGTTTTTTGCTTTTCAAATAGATTCTTTTTTTCATACTACATTTTATGAAAAAAGAAAAATAGTTATTAACAAACGAAGTGCATAACTATTTTAATTTGTGTCCACAATTTTTACAGAAAATGGCAGTCTGCTCTACTTCTTGTAAACAGGCTGGACAAATGAACTGTTGATTTGTAATAGGAATAGCTGTGTTTTTTTCTGTTGCGTCTATATTTATAAAACTGTAAGAATCTTTTGAAACCTTCTTGATATAAATAAAGGAAAATATATAGAGCAAAATCATAAATGTTACAAAAGCAAGAAACAAATCTGGATATTTTTCCATAGCATAAAGTAAATAATCATAGGTTCCGTGCAAACAAGTGGGAACAAGTATACTAAAGAAGAGATCCCTTTTGCAAGCTTTCTTGTTGTTATTTATTTTATTTGCTTTTGCCCTTCCTAAGAAATATCCCATAAACACACCTACAAAGGCATGACAAGGAATAGCAAGTATTCCTCTTAAAAGAATATTTTTGGCTGTAGATACCTGTAAAGCATACAATATATTTTCAAAGGTTGCAAAACCTAAAGATACAAAAACGCAGTATACGATTGCATCGTATAAATAGTTAAATTCCCTATTTTTCCAAGCAATTGTTTTTACAAAAAGCCATTTACTAAATTCCTCTATCAAAGCCACACCTATAAATACATATAGGAAAAGTTCAAAAAGAGAATAGGAAAGAATTGGAGCTTCAGCAAGAAAAAAAGGAAAAATGGCACTTAAGCCTTCACTTAAAAAAAGTGTTAGGATTGCAGAAGCAATTCCTGCTAAAAAAAGACGAGTTAATAATCCTGTTGATTCTTTTTCATAAACGTCTTTTTTATAAATATAGGCTCCTAAAAATATAGCGGGTGCTACGGATAAAATAATAAGAGAGATTACATATAAATCCATACTTTCTCCTATTATCTTAATGTTGCAAGTACAATTACTAAAATACCCATAGCAATTCTATACCACATGAAAATTTTAAAGTTATTGTTTTTAATATATTTAAGTAAAAACTCAATGCATAAAAGTCCAGAAATGAAGGCTACTAAAATACCAATTATAAATATACTTAAATTTTGAGATATAGAGACAAGAACACTTTTATCCATTAGATTTAAAACAACTGCGCCTAAAACAACAGGTGCGGATAAATAGAAAGAAAACTTAGCGGCATCTTCCCTATTTAATCCTCTAGCGCGTCCTGCTGCTATGGTTGTG
>CAZWZO010000060.1:0-5727 GCA_964638525.1 uncultured Muribaculaceae bacterium
ACTGTCCAAAATACTAACACATAAACCTCTACAAGCTTAGTCAGTTTGTATCATTCGCTATAACTTGAAAAAACTAACAAATAAAGTTATAACTAGTCTATTCAAATTCACTATCTATTCTAGACGCATAAATAGTATAACCTACAAAAATAAACCGCCATATCTTTTAGTAGGTACCAAAGTATGACAGTGCTTCCTTAATTAAGCGAAAGCTAAATTTGTATTACTGTTTCCAGTTATTTTAATTTGTGCATGTACGTATAGCTTACGACTTGCAGCCTATGCTCAAATATTCCCGTCGAAACCATTACATCCCCGTAAGCAGATTATAACACAATTACCACTCTTTATCAATATGTTCTCTTTCCCTTTTCCACAGATGTTGTTAATAAACTTGCTGGGATAATACTATCAAAACCATATTTATCTTTAATAGCATCAATTGCTTCATCCACCTTTTTCGTTTCTATTTTTTCAGGTTGCTCAAATAAATTTATTTGATATTCATTGCTCTCTGTTAAATCACTTAAGCGAATCCCTATATTCCTTACATAATCTTTTTTCCAAGTTTTTAAAAATAGATCAACTGCTTCTATATAGATTTGTTTTGAAGAATTAATTTGGTTTCTTAATTTTTTCTGATGGGAATAATCAAAAAAATCTTTATTACGAATAGTTATAGCAATCGTTTTAGCATAACTTTTTTGTCTCCTTAAGCTTCTTCCTACTTCTTCTGCTTCTTGTAATAAAACTTTTTTAATAAATTCAATATCCACAGTATCTGTGGATAAGGTTTTGGAAATACTTATACACTTATTTTTTGATTGATACTTTCCTATTCCTACTTCACTTAAATCAATACCATTAGCATGCTGAACCATGACAAGAGCATTCTTTTTAAAATACTTTTCTAATCTTTCCACATTTGCATGAGCAAGATCTCTTATAGTATTTATACCAAGTTCATGTAATTTCTTCGAAGAACTTTTTCCTACCATAAATAAATCTCCTACATCCAAAGGCCACATTTTAGTTTCGACTTCTTCTTTATACAAAGTATGTACCCTGTCCGGTTTTAAAAAATCACTTGCCATTTTTGCACATAATTTATTATTTCCAATACCGATATTCACAGTAAAACCAAAATTATTTTTAATATAATCTTTCATTTCGTAAGCCAGAGCTTCTAAATCTTTATAAATATAAGAAGTATTACTCATATCCAAAAAACATTCATCTATAGAAAAAATTTCCATATTAGGGGAAAACTGTTGTAGGTAAGAAAACAAAGCCTGACTCATTTTAGTATAAAAAGCATAATTAGGTGGATATACTTTTAAATTTGGACATTTCTTTTTAGCCATATAAATGGTTTCAGCTGTTTTTATACCATACTCTTTAGCAACAGGACTTTTGGCTAAAACAATACCATGTCTTTTCGATTCGTCTCCTCCTATGATAGAAGGGATAGTTCGAATGTCTATAGAATAGCCTTTCTTTAATAAATCAACAGCACTCCAAGATAAAAAAGCATTATTTACATCAATATGAAAGATTACTTTTTCCACAATATCACCTATATAAATTATAAAATATATGTTCGAAAAATACAATCGAACAAAAGAAAAAAAACTTAGTTTCCTAAGTTCTATTTTAAAAGCAAGCTTTCTCCTGTCATTTCTTTTGGTTTTTCTATTCCCATGATTTCCAATATAGTTGGGGCGATATCACCAAGTTTTCCCTCGTGTAATTTATACTTTTTATCTGTAATGATAAATGGTACAGGGTTTGTTGTGTGAGAAGTAATAACATTATCTTGATCATCCAACATTTCTTCACAATTACCATGATCCGCTGTTATAAGCATCAAACCATCTAATTCCATAACTTTATTATAGATTTTTTCTAAGCATTTATCCACAACCTCTACAGCTTCAATTGCTGCTTGTAATACACCTGTATGTCCTAGCATATCTCCATTAGCAAAATTTAGAATTACTAGATCAAAGTTTTCTAATTCTTTTAATAGGTTTTCTGTCACTTCATTCGCACTCATAGATGGTTTCAAATCATAAGTAGCAACTTTAGGGGATGGAATTAAAATCTTTTTTTCATTCTTATAATTTTCTTCCTTTCCACCATCGAAGAAGAAAGTAACATGTGCATATTTCTCTGTTTCTGCTATACGTAATTGCGATAGTCCTTGTTTTTCAATATACTCTCCTAATATATTCTTTAAATCTGGATCATCAAAAGCATGAGGGGCTTTAACAGATTCCACAACTGGTAACATAGTTAATACTTCCACATTCTTAAAATGCTTTACTTCCATAGAATGAAAGTCTGGATTTGTAAAAGCCGTAAATAATTCTCTAATGCGATCTTTCCTAAAATTAAACGTAATAATACCATCGTTTTCTTCTACCATACCTTCTTTAGAAATAATAACGGGTTCTATAAATTCATCCGTTTTATTATCTTTATAACTTTGTTCAATGGCTTCCTTACAAGTTTTATATTCTTTTGCCTTGTTATTTACAATGGCATCATAGGCTTTAATTAATCTATCGTAGTTGTTATCTCTATCCATGGCATAATATCTACCACTAATAGTAGCAATATGGCCTATGCCTAACTCTTTCATATGATCTTCTACCATATCTATGTATTTATTTGCACTTGTTGGAGATACATCTCTTCCATCTGTAAAAACGTGAACGTATACATTTTCTACGCCCTCTTGTTTACAAAAGTCTAATAATGCCAATAAATGGTTAATATGAGAATGTACGCCTCCATCACTTAGAAGACCCATAAGATGTAATTTAGAATGATTTTCTTTTACATGAGTCAATACTTTATTTATCGTTTCATTTTCAAAGAATGTTTTATCCGAAATAGCAGTATTAATTAACTCTAATGGTTGATATACCGTTCTACCTGCACCTATATTCATATGTCCTACTTCACTGTTGCCCATCTGACCACTAGGAAGACCAACTTCCCTTCCTGATGCAACAAGCTGCGTATGTGGATACGTATTCCATAAATAATTAAACACTTTATTATCAGCAAGTTTTACTGCATTTCCATGTTCCTCTTCTCTTAATCCATAACCATCCAATATTGTTAGTATAATTGGTTTTTTCATACAATCCTCTCCTAAATTCTTAAATCATTTAAACAAAATGTAGCGTATACAGGAATATATTTAATATTCTTTTTCTTACTAAAATTATCTTCTGTAATACGAATAGCTTCAAACACTGTGTATTTCTTCATAAATATACCTAAAGACTTCGATTTAGATAAATCTTTGTTAACAAGTTCGATTGGCACAATATTTCCTGTTCGATTTTGAATAACAAAACTCAAACCACTCTTTCCCTCTGATTGGTAGTAATACACATTCATATTTTGTTGAGAAAGTGCAATAGCTACACTGTTTTCATAAACCAAATTTTTTAATTTTTGATCGGTTAAAAAACGCATTCTATTGATATTCAAACTATTAAATAAAATTCCTGTATCGTTAAAATACAATTTAAAACTATCCTTATCTTTACAGCTACTAAGTGGGGATTTAATGTCACTTACTTTATGTACTTTATATAAAAAATTATTTACACTTAGAAAATTAATGCTTGATTCATATTCTTTAGCTCTACTTCCTGCGCCCATAAGTCCATATTGAAATTTTCTATTTTCTTTTCTTAATTGATATACAGCACTGTTCATAACTTCCACACTTCTAGGTGTATCAATCAAATTTTTCATACGATAAAAATCTTTATAGTAGGTATCTCGTATCTTACTTTGAATTGTTTTTATCGTAAGTAAATCTGCTCCATTTAAACTAGCTTCTACTACCTCTGGCATACCACCCGTTATTACATATTCATTAAACAAGTCTAAAGCTACACTGTGAAAAGGCATAGGTTTATTATTCTTAAACGAATCTTTAATAAAAGTTACCAACTGTACATTATCTTTTGCCATCAAATACTCTTCAAAATCCAAAGCAAACATTTGCTTAAATTGCAATTCTTCTCCTTTAAAACGAATTAAATTTGCTTTTAAAGAAGTAATCATAATAATATGGTATAAAGAGTTTTCTAAACCAAATTTTTTTATTCCTTTAACAATGTCATTATTATTTACATTATCAATGACTACGAGCGTTTCTTCTTTCCTTATTTCTTCACCTGATAGTAAAGACAGTTGAAACATAATTTTCTCCGTTGTGTTTTCTGTTTTAAATATTTTTAAAAAGTCTGCATAATTTTCACTATTAAAATAAACAACATTTTTATAATATTTTCTACCAAAATCTAAAACACTATATGTCTTTCCTATTTGTTTAGGTCCATAAATTAATAATGGCTTTCTGTTATTATCTTTTCTCCATCTTTGTAAAAAACTAGTTATTTTTCGTTCCATATTGTGATGCCTCCTCACTATAATTCTAAGATAAGTATATATCTTAGAAAACAAAAAGTCAAGAAACGTAAATTTCTATTTTTAAAAGAAAAAGACTAGATTCTAGTCTTATGAAATTCTAATCTTAATTTATCTGCGACCGTGACAATAAATTCACTATTTGTGGGTTTGGCTTTATCAATATCTACGCTATGTCCAAATATATCTTCCATTAAATCCCAATTACCACGGTTCCAACTTACTTCAATAGCATGACGAATTGCACGTTCTACTCTAGAAACAGTTGTTTCAAACTTGGAAGCAATTTCTGGATAAAGTTCCTTTGTTATACCACCTACTACACTTGGACGTTCATAAATAATAGATATACCTTCTCTTATATATTGGTATCCTTTAATATGAGAAGGAACTCCTAATTCGTGCAGAATCTTAGTAATGGATATTTCTAAATTATTATGATAAATATCTATAGATTTATTGTCATAACTATTTTGACCCATGCACTCTAAAATTCTCTTTTCTAAATCGGCAAGTTCAAAGGGTTTTAAGATAAAATAATTGACTCCAAGTTCAGATACTCTACGAATCATATCTTGAGCGTTATAAGAAGTAAGTACAATGATTTTCTTATTCATTGCTTTTTCCTTTAAAGTTTCTAATACTTCTATTCCATCTTTCTTTGGCATAATTAAATCCAGTAAAATCACATCGTAATCCTGTTCTTTTTCTGTAATTAATTTTAATCCTTCTACTCCATCGTTTGCTTCTAATGCAATCTTTATATTTGCGTGATCACTAAAATACTCCTTGATCATCTCTATTAGTTCCTTATTGTCATCAATCATAAGGACTCTTACGTTATCTTTCATATTTTCTCCTTTCTTACTACCACGCATTTACATTATATAATATATTTCTACATAAAAAAAGAGCTAATAATAGCAACTTTTGTCGATTACACAAGTTTACAGTCTATTAATTAACTCTTGTAATTTATCTAGTTTTAAACTAATTCCACCAAGTAAATATCCATCTACTCCCTTAGCATTTTTTAATAATTCTATATTCTCATTATTTACGCTTCCACCATAAACAACATCCACTTTTACCTTAAAACTTTTATAAATGATTTCCTTAATATAAAGAACAACATTTTCTATTTCTTCATTAGAAGGTACCACTCCACTTCCAATTGCCCATACTGGTTCATAAGCAATAATTAATTGTTCTATATTTTCCTTTGACAATTTATCAAAAGCACCTTGTAGTTTTCTAAAAATCACTTCT
>CAZWZO010000061.1:0-5624 GCA_964638525.1 uncultured Muribaculaceae bacterium
AATTTTATTCATAAGAAAACCTCTAGAAAAAATCTAGGGGTTTGTCTACACTCTGTAAAAAAACAGGCAATAAGCCTGTTATTTTTATTATGGCGGAGTAGGAGAGATTTGAACTCTCGCGCCAGTTGCCCGACCTACACCCTTAGCAGGGGCGCCTCTTCAGCCTCTTGAGTACTACTCCATGCATGTATAATATTACAGGAAAAAAAAGCTATTGTCAAGTTGCCAAATTAAAAAACTGAATAAAAAAATTAGATTTTCTCCAGAATAGATTTGAAAGGATGGAAGAAAATGGCTAAATACAAAGTAGATATATGTGGAGTAAACACTTCTAAGTTAGAAGTATTAAGCAATGAAGAACAAATAGAACTATTTAAAAAATATCAACAAGGAGATCTTACTGCAAAGGATAAACTAGTAAGTGGAAACTTAAAACTAGTTCTTAGTACCTTAAAAAAATATACCAATCGATGTGATAATATGGATGATTTATTTCAAGTAGGAGTAATAGGGTTAATAAAGGCAATCGATAATTTTGATCTTTCTTATAATTTAAAATTAAGTACGTATGCTTGTCCTTTAATTTTAGGAGAGATAAGAAGATATCTTCGTGATAATAATAGCATTCGTGTTAGTCGTTCCTTAAAAGATCTTGCTTATAAAATTTTAAAATGTAAAGAAGAATTAATGCAGGAAAAAGGAGAAGAACCTTCTTTTGAGGAACTTTCTAAAATCTTGGGTGTGGATTATTTTGATGTTGTGAATTCTATGGATGCTTTAAGGGAACCTGTTAGTATGTTTGAACCTATTTATAATGATGGAGGAGATACAATTTATTTATACGATCAGATTGAAGATAAATCACTTAAAACAACGGAAATAGAAGACAAGATGGCTGTACAAGATGCCATTAATAGTTTGAAAGATAGGGAACAATATATATTAGAAGAACGCTTTGTAATAGGAAAAACACAAATGGAAATTGCAGAAGAACTTATGATTAGTCAAGCCCAAGTTTCTAGATTGGAAAAGAATGCAATTGAAACATTAAAGAAAACATTAAAAGAGTATTAATATGATGAGAAAGTTCATAAAATAGATTAGGTGAAGTCTATGCGTTTATCGGATTTGCAAAATAAAGAAATTGTAAATGTAAATGATGGCAGGAATATAGGAAATATTATTGATGTGAAAATTAATGCATTAAATGGTGAAATAAAATCCTTAATCATTGAACCGAATAATAAAAGTATTTTTTCTATGTTTAACAAAAATGGAGATACAGAAATCAAATGGGAAAATATTACAAAAATAGGAGAAGACGTAATTTTAGTTAAAATCACTTTATAAATATGATATAATGAATGCAAGTGGGTGATACTATGAAAAAAAGATGTTATATTTTATCTCTTGTTTTTGTTTTCATAGATCAAATCATAAAGGTTTTGATTTCATCCAATATGAGACTTTATGAAAGTATTAAGATTATTCCTAATTTCTTTTCTATAACGTATGTAAGAAATGATGGAGCCGCCTTTTCTATGTTTGAGGGCAAGCAGTATCTTCTCATTTTAATTGCTTTTATTACAATTTGTGTGCTGGTTTCTTTTATACAAAAAGAAGAGAATATTACAAAATTAGAATGTATAGCATTTAGTTTTTTATTAGGAGGAATCGTTGGAAATTTTATAGATAGACTTATAATAGGACAAGTTATTGATTATTTAGATTTTAAGATTTTTTCTTATAATTATCCTGTTTTTAATCTAGCTGATAGTTTAATTGTGTGTGGTGTTTTGTTATTAGTATATCTTGTTATTAGGAGTGAGAATAGTGGAAGTAAAGGTAAAGGAAGAAAAGGAAAGATTGGATCAGTTTTTGGCAAGTAAACTTGACTTATCTCGAAGTAAAGTGCAAAAACTAATAAAAGAAGATAAAGTTCTTGTGAATGGTAAAAAAGTAAATGCTAGTTATGTTACTCGTGAAAACGATGAAATAAGTATTCAAGATGATTTAAATTATGAAATTGATATTAAGGGGGAAAATATTCCTTTGGATATTGTTTATGAGGATGATTACTTATTAATTGTGAATAAAAAAAGTGGTATGGTTGTTCATCCAGCTGCTGGAAATTATGAACATACTTTGGTAAATGCACTTATTTATCGTTATAAAGATTTACCTAGCCAAGATAAGTTCCGTGTTGGTATTGTTCATAGAATTGATAAAGATACGAGTGGACTTATGGTTGTTGCAAAAGAAGAGAAAACGATGGAACTTTTATCAAAAATGATTGCAAATAAAGAAATAGAAAGGAAGTATCTTGCATTAGTAGACGGAGTAATTAAACATGAAACAGGCACAATTGATGCTCCAATTGGAAGAGATATACATAACAGATTGAAAATGGCGGTTACTGACATAAATAGTAAGGAAGCTATTACACATTTTTCTGTAATAAAAAGATTTAAGGAGAATACTTTAATCGAGTGCAAGTTAGAAACGGGAAGAACACACCAGATTAGAGTGCATATGAATTATATTGGTTATCCGATTGTAAATGACCCAATGTATGGAAAAAGCAAAAAAGCAACGGAGTTTGGACAGATGCTTCATTCTCATAGCATTCGATTTATACATCCTATTACGAAAAAAGAACTTTATTTTAAAGTGGAAGTTCCAAAAGAATTTAAGGAAAAACTAGAAGAGTTAGAAGAGGAATAATTATGGATAAGAAAAAAGAAAGAATCAGTATGTTTGTGTTTGGAACAATATTGTTTATACTTTTGCTTATTATTTTATTTTTTGTTTGCAAGGTCTAAAAGTATAACTTACTTTAATGAAAACGAATTTAAATTCGTTTTTTATTTGGTATAAATAGGTTAAACTTCTATTCAAAAAAAGAAAAATAGTGTATAATAAGATTACTTATGGAGGTGTTTATGGACGAATCATTAGAAAAACAAAATGAAATGATAATGAAATTGCTTCATTATTTTATAACAGAAAAAAATTATAATCCCATTATCCTTCAAGGTGCTGATAATGAGATATGGCTAGAAAATCTTGATAGTGATTATAAGATTGTACGTATTGTTGCCAATCATATTCACAATAATGAACAATTAACTTTTGATATATTTAAAACAAAAAGAGTGGTAAAGAAAATAAAGAAACAAACTTGTTCTTTCAATATTAATGTACTTAGTATTTTTACAGATTTGGGAGAAAATGTTGATTTGACTCACACAAAAAACCACAATATGGCTTTTGTTAATTTAGAAGAAGAACAAGATTTAAAAAAATATGATTTTGTCACAAAAGCTTTTCCAGACATTACCAAAAAATTAGTAATGAACGAAAAAGGAATGCAGCTTTATTTAAAACTAACAAAGGATATCAATGATAAGAATCAAAAAACAAATCGAGAAGTCGAAGATGTATTTAAAAAGAAAAATCCAATTGTAACTCGTATATTAGTGGCCATTAATATTATTGTTTATTTATATATGCTTCTTACAAACAATGCGGATTTATTTACAGCACGTTTTGCGGTTTATGGTCCTTATATCCAAGCAGGAGAATATTATCGTTTGATTACGGGAGCTTTCATTCACGCGGATATTTTCCATTTACTTTTTAATTGCTATGCTCTTTATATTATTGGTAGTCAGGTTGAAAACTTTTTAGGCAAATTTAAATATTTAATTATTTATTTTGTGTCAGCCTTTACTTCTTCTTTACTATCTATGATTTTTGCAGGTAGTAGCAGTTACTCCGTTGGTGCGAGTGGTGCTATCTTTGGCTTAATGGGAGCACTTTTGTATTTTGGATATTATTATCGTGTTTATTTAGGAAATATTTTAAAGAGCCAAATCCTTCCACTTATTGTTATTAATTTGGTTATTGGGTTTGTATCTCCAGATATTGATAACTTTGGACACATTGGTGGTTTGATTGGAGGAATCCTATCTACTTACGCAGTAGGGGTTAAGTATAAAAGTGGAACTTTTGAAAAAGCAAACGGTTGGATTTTATTATTAATCTTTATAGCTTTCTTGCTATTTATGGCTTTCTCTTATGCAAAGTAGTATTGTAAAAAGAAAGAGAATATGGTAAGATTTTATATAGTAGGTAGGTGATGTATATGAATAAAGAAAATACACATTTATATACAGTAGATGAATTTGATAATATAGTTGTACATGAAGTTTTACAGGATGTTTTTGAAGCATTGGAAGAAAGAGGATACAATCCAGTAAACCAAATCGTTGGTTATTTAGTTAGTGGTGATCCAGGTTATATTTCTACACATAAAAACGCAAGAAGCAAAATAGCAAAAATAGATAGAAATACAATTCTTGAAATATTGCTAAAAAATTACGTAGATAAAATCAAGTGAGATATTTAGGCTTAGACTTAGGATCCAAAACATTAGGAATTGCTATTTCTGATCCTTCTGGAATGATTGCTTCTAGTTATCAAATATTACGTCATAATGAAGAGTATGAGCGACTTGTTGATGAAGTGGCTTTGCTGGTAAAAGAAAAAAATATAGATAAGATCGTATTGGGTTTTCCTAAAAATATGGATAATTCCGTTGGCTTTAAGGGAGAACTTTCAATCAAGTTTAAAGAAAAACTAGAGGAAAAAACAAATAAAGAAGTAATACTTCAGGATGAAAGACTTACAACTCGTCAAGTAGAAAGTATGTTGATTGCGAATGATACTTCTAGAAAGAAAAGAAAAAAAGTAATTGATTCTCTAGCGGCTACAGTTATATTACAAAGTTATTTAGATAGAAAGGATAGATAAAAATGGAAAAGAATACGTTTACCGTAGTAAATGATCAAGGACAAGAAATTACATGCTATGTACTTTTTACTTTTGAAAGTGATGAAACACATAAAAATTATGTTGTGTATACAGATAACTCTGTAGATGCAAATGGAAAGATACAGGTTTTTGCCTCTATTTATGATCCTAATGAGAAAGATGGAACAACTTTACTTCCAATTGAAACAGATAAAGAATGGAAAATTATAGAGACAATTTTATCCTCATTACAAGAAGAAATAAAAAATAAGAAAAATAAAGAAGAAACAAGTGAGCAATAATTTGCTCCTTTTCTCTATTTAGATAGGAAGATAAAAATGAAAAAAACAAGAGTAAAACTTATTAAAGCTTTTTTTGTATTATTTTTAAGTTTAGTTATTATGCTTCTTGCTATTTATAATTATGAGCTTTCTCCCGTTAGTAAAGATAGTAAGGAAATAGAAGTAGAAATTAAAAGTGGTATGAGTAAAAAAGCGATAGCATCTTTACTAGAAAAAAAAGGAATCATTCGTAGTGCTACTTTTTTTAATATTTATGTAAAATTAAGTGGTACACCAAATCTTTATGCTTCTACTTATCTTTTATCTAAAAATATGGGAGTAAGAAAAATTGTAGAAGTTTTGAACAAGGGAAACAATTATAATCCAGAAGGAATCAGTATAACTTTTCCAGAAGGAATTCACATGAGAAAACTAGCTAAAATTATTTCAACAAAAACAAATAATAGTTATGAAGATGTTTTAAATAAAGCAAATGATTCCAATTATTTAAAGAAACAAATAGAGAAA
>CAZWZO010000062.1:0-3761 GCA_964638525.1 uncultured Muribaculaceae bacterium
TAAAGAAATACCCGCTTTTAAATACGTAGACATTTGCGTTAACATAAAGGATAAATCACTAGGGCTTAATTTCGTACCACCAAGATCTGCATTAAAGTTTACACCCTTTACTTCTGCAACTTTTAATACCTCGTACCCCTCTTCTTTATAAAAAGAATACACATCATCCTTACTAAGGGCCTCCAAAGTATTAGAATACTTTTTACCATTATTAAGTAAAATGGTATAATTGAACGTTTTAAATTTAGAATGATCGATTGTCTTAGGTGTAATCTTTTTTGCTTTTTCTTCGCCAGAACCCGTGTAAACATAGTCGCTTAAAGGTTTATTTTCTTTATCAACGGTAAGCAATCCTTCCTTTTCACGCCTTTTTTTATTCAAACCAAAAAGTTCAAGAAATCCAATATAGACAAATCGAAAAATATATCCCAAAGAAAACGTGTTTATTTTCTTTTGTTTTGGATCTTTTCCTTTTTGTGCTTTTTTTGTCTTTGCCAAGTGTATCACCCTCTATTCTATATTTCAGTATAGCATAGAAACTTCTATTTTACTAATACTTTTCTATTATTTTCTTTTGTATTTGACACAAAAAAAGTTCACGTAGGACACGTAAACTTATAAACATTCTTTTAGTTCGTTTAAAGATTGAATGGTTTTGTATTTTGGATTCTTATGTTTTTTATCTTTATCGTAAAGAATGGCTTGCATCCCAAAAGATAGTGGCGCTTCTACATCTAAGAAAACTTCATCTCCTACCATAAGACATTCTTCTAGTTTTTTATCTCCGCATGCTAAAGCATAACTTTGAAAATTCGGTTTACATTTTATGATGTCTCCACCTATAACCTTTGTGAAATATTCTAAAATACCATAGTTGAAAAGACGAGCTTCTTGTACCTCTGTAAAGAAATTAGTCAAAACCACAAGTTCATATTTACTAGATAAATATTTTAGGAGAGTAGAAAGTTCTTCTTTCTTTTTTTCGTTTTTTGGAACCAGTTTTTTATATTCTTCTAATGTCATTAAAAAATCCGTCATAGAAATAGGCACATCCAATTTTTCATTTATAGCAAAAAGCATCTCATCGTAAGCATATTTATCATGTGTTTGCTCGTAGGTAAGAAGCACTTGCATAATCTTTTTAAATTCTTTCTCACTATATCTACCTTTATTTAAAGTAAAAATACTCTCTTCATCTAATTCAATCAATGTGTCATCTAAATCAAATATTATTCTCTTTACCATCTTTTTCTCCATTATTTTTTATAACTTACTACTTCAAAAGAACCATAATGACTCATTTGAGAAATCTTCTTAAAAATCTTAGGTTTATCCTGTTCTACAATTTTTCCAGTTGATAAAGATACAATCGTTGATGCATCATTATATTCGTGTAAATCATCTGTTACAATTAAATATTCTTTATTCAAACGAACTCTTTTATTTGGCCCTATAAAATCACGACTAAAAATAGCTCTTTCTTGTTTTATAATTGAAACGTTGAACGTATTTTTTTCATCATCTAAATAATCAATTAGTACATTTATATGTTTTCCTACTTTAATTTCTTCTATATATTTCATGTTTTACCTCTTTTCATTGTGTATTATTATTCTAACAAACCAAAAATAGATTGTAAAGAAAAAAAGAAGACTATTTTTTATACCAAGTATTCAAATAAAAAACTCATAAGCAAAAACTTATGAGTATATTTACATGTGGTAGCGACAGTGGGGATCGAACCCACGACCTTTCGGGTATGAACCGAATGCTCTAGCCAGCTGAGCTACATCGCCATTTACACAGTAAATTCATTATAGCAAAATAAGTCGTGGTATGCAAGAGTTTTTTAAACATTTTTATAAATTAATAGCTTTGCATTATTTCTTTCTAGTTCTCTCTTTGCTTCATAATTGTATTTTTCCAAATAATATTTTTGTTCTTCCAACTGTTTTTCTGTATTATCCACATTCTTCATTAAATCTTGAAATTCAGGAACAGAATCTATATACTCCCCTAATTCTCTTTTTATAAGATTCCTTATTTCATCAATACTAGTAAAAGCCTGATCTACTTGATACATATAAGTAGACAAATCTGAAATACTCGTGCTTATCTCACTAGAATAATCAATATAAGAAGCACTCTTTTTCACCTCGGTTGTCTCTTTTTTGGTTACAACACGATTTAAATCAGCAAGGGCTCCTACTACAAGCATCGTTCGTACTAAGTTTCCTCTTCTATTTCTAGGAATTCTACTCGCAAGCGCGAATTGTCCCATTGCCAAAAAGAAACGATTCATATTGGTAACCCATCTAGTTTTTTGTTCCACTTTTTCTGTAACTTCACCCATTTTATCCACTTTATCAGCTATGCTTTTTAGTATTTGTTCCATGTCAAAGTTGAATTTTTCAATTTCTTGGTTAATCTTTTCTACATTGTTATATTCCTTTTCTATTTGTTCAAAACTTGTATCCCTATACTCGAAATCTTCCTTTTTTTCTTCTACGGTTTCTTTTAGACGATCTTTTTCTTTTTCAACTACAATAATCTTTTCCATAATGGAAACATACATAGAAGCATCTTTTACCTTTTCTACCAAGTCAAAAACAAGCATATTTTCTTTGGTTTGTTCTTTATACTCATTCAAAAGATCGGCAAGATAATTGTTATCTAGTAAAGTAATATCCGCAAAATTTTCAGAATTTTTCATTGCATTGTATTTGTCTTTTAGTTGTTCTAAGCGTTTTAATAAATCTTCTAATTCCTTTCTTATAGCCTCAACTTCTTCTAAACGAACGGCTTCCTCCTCTTTAGAATTTAATACCTGAATTTGATACTCTAAATCCTTAATCTCATAATAATCTATCTTAAGCATTCTATCAATTTCATCTAGTACCTCGGTTTCCAATTTTTCATTCTTAGTAAATTCCTCTGGTTCTTCTTTTTTCTCCTCGATTTTCTCTTCTGGAAACTCTTCTTTTACATTTACATTTTCATCATAGTCTATATTATAGTTATAGTCATAGTTTGGCTTGTGTTCCTGTTTCTCTACCCCTACAGCTTTTTTTCTTTTTCTTAGTGGTTCTTCCTTTTTGGTTAAATCCTCTTCTACAACCTCATTCTTTTCTTCGTCTTCCGTATTTTTCTCATCCAACAAAGAGTTTTGTATAGAAGAACGTGGAGAAACAATCTCTATTTCTATCTCTTGTTTTACCTCTTCCGTTTCTTCTTGTTTAAAAGAAAAAGAATTCTCTTGTGCTTCTTTTACTTCATTTAAAATATTCTGTTGTTCTTCTTTATCTTTGTTTTCTTGTTTTTCTATTTTTTTACCACTAAAACGAAAGCCATCTATTTTCTGGTGACTTTTCATTGCTTCGAATTCTTTTTCTTTTGCACTTTGATTTTGTTTTCTAAAATTTTCGGAAATGAGTCTATCTCTTTTTCCCCCTTTTGCACCCTTCATATTCTTCTCCTTGTTTCATCATCTTTTTAATCATAACATAAAAAAAAGCATATTACTATGCCCTTGATACATATTTTCCATCTTTTGTTGAAATGATAATTACTTCATCTTGTTCAATGAAAAGAGGAACTCTTACATTATAACCTGTTTCCACTTTTGCATCTTTTAATGCATTATTTGTAGTGTTTCCTTTTACAGCAGGTTCTGTTTCGATTACTTTTAATTCAATTTTATCTGGAAGGTCAATACCTAAAACCTCTCCTTCATAGAAAGTAATAGAAACTTCTAAATTTTC
>CAZWZO010000062.1:3771-5623 GCA_964638525.1 uncultured Muribaculaceae bacterium
TCTTATTTTCACCAACTTGGCTTTCATCAAGTTCAATTTGATCAAAATCAGTCATATTCATAAAATAGTATTTGTTATCCATACTATATAAATATTGCATTGGTTTTCTTTCAATTCTAGCTGTATCTACTTTAATACCCGAATTAAAAGTATGTTCTACCGTACCACCCGATCTTAAATTTTTAAGTTTTGCTTTTACAAAAGCAGCACCCTTACCAGGTTTTACATGTTGAAATTCCATTACTTGATAAATATTTCCCTCAAGTGCGATTGTTACACCTGTTTTAAAATCATTTACATTAATATATTCCATACTTTTTTATTCCCTTCTATTTTACTTTTTTTCCCTGTGTGCAGTATGTTTATTACAATTAGGACAGAATTTATTGATTTCTAAACGATCAGTTGTATTTTTTACATTTTTTTCTGTTCTATAATTTTCATTTTTACAAACAGTACAGAATAAAGTTTTACCTTGTCTGTTTCCTTTTCCTTTACTTGCCATAATATCCCTCCTCGTTTCCTATATGTATTATATCAGAAAACTTACGATTTGCAAAAGTTTTTTTTAAAAGTTATCGAATTTTGCCACTTCGTAAAAGACTTTTTTACTAAAATCATATAAATAAGTCTTATCTTTCTTATAAAAATACAAAGCAAACTTCAAGGGTTCTTCTTCTTGGTATGCAATTTTTTCTTTGTTTTTTACCAAATATTCTGGGTAAAAATAAACTTCATAATAATCCTTACAAGATATCTTTCCATACTTCTTTTTTATTTCCTTTTTCTTATAGTGATAACTACATAATGATTTTATCTTTACTTTTCCCTTATAGTAATTATACTCTAAATCATTATAATCTTTATACCAATAAGAATCTTCGTTAGAAAAGAAAAAAAGCATACCACTTTCTTCCAAGTAACTTCCCCTAATCTCTCTGTCTTCTTTTTTATCTCTAAAGAAAAAGCAACAACAAAGAAACAAAATAAAAATAAATATATAAATTTTCTTTTTCATACTCTACTATATGAACGTTTTAAAATAACTATTTGTCGTATTTTAACGGGAATATTTAATATCATTTTTAAATATATTTAATTAGAAAAGAGGAAGATAATTATGATTAATAAGAAAAGTTTATGGTTTTTAACCCTATTTAGTCTTATTTTAGTGTTAAGTATTTACTATATCACCATGCCAAATGAATTATTGCTTTCCAACAATAGTAATTACAACAATAAAAAAGAAGACGAGGAAAAAGTAGTAGTAAAAGAAAGTGAAACCTTAACGGCTATGCGTATTACATTAGATGAAGAAAGACAAAGTGAAATAGAAACTTTACAAAAACAACTTGAAAAAAATGAATTAACTGCTGAAGAAAAAAATAGTGCTTATGAACAAATTAAGTATTTAACGCAATTATCTTCAACAGAAGAAAACTTAGAATCCATCTTGAAGAAAACCTACAATATCGCTTGCTTTGTCAAAATCGATGAAAATAGTATTGCTGTAACTTCTACAAAAGAAAAGCACGATATGCACCTTGCAAACGATATTATGAGGACCATTCAAGAACAATATAAAGAAAAGAAAAATATTACAGTTTCGTTTACTAAGTAATATACCTACACCCCTAATTTTACTTCGCATAAAATAAAGTAGTCATCATTGTATAAATTAAGGGGGATTAAAAATGAAAAGAATACTTACAACTAGAGAAAAGGAAGTATTTGATCTACTAATAGAGAACAAGACAACAAAGGAAATTGCTAAGATATTAAAAATAAGTGAAAAAACCGTTCGTAATCATATATCAAATGCCATACAAAAACTAGGAGTAAAAGGAAGAGC
>CAZWZO010000063.1:0-2894 GCA_964638525.1 uncultured Muribaculaceae bacterium
CGTAAGATACACTTAGGAAAATCATCAATTTGAATATAAGTAAATAAAATAGTAGAAAGAACTAAAAAGATTGTAATGGTTCCAAGAATGTAAGTAAGAGTAGAAATAGTTTGATCGATGGAACTTTTAAATACATTTAAAAAGGTACGTGTTTCTTTTTTTAGAAGGAAAGACTCTTCCTTTTCGATTTTTCCTCTATATAAAACACCTAAAATTATATTTGCTGTATAATGGGAAATTAAAATGAAAAGACAAATTTTCTTATCCTGTAAAAGAGAAAATACAGTTCCCATAATGAAAAGAGGATTGGAAAAATGAGTAAATTTAATTAAATGGTTGGCTTCTTTTCGTGTTATTTTCTTTTCTTTATACATGGTAGCAATATATTTCGCACTAGAAGGAAAACCGGAGAATAAACTCATTACAAGAACAAAGGCACAAATGCTTCTTAAATGAAACAGTTTTTTAACAGGGTAACTTAGAAAATTTCCAAGTATTTTAGCAAAACCAAAATAAATCAATAAATCACTAAGTATAAAAAAAGGAAACAAAGACGGAAAAATATTTTTTTTCCATATTTCTAAAGAGAACATTCCACTTTCCATGATTTCTTTTGGGTGAGTTAAAATACAAACTAAGCAGAAAAGAAGAAGTGATAATATTGTGAAATTGTATATATTTTTTTTCATATTTAGCCATCTTTCTGTTATAATTAGTAATAAGGGATGATGATATGTTTAATAAAGTATATGAAAAAATAAAAAAATATTTTAAAGAGAATTATAAATTTTTGTTGTTTGATTTATTTCTAATATTGATTTTAATTACACCACTTCCTTATTACGTGAATACAACAGGTGGAACAATTGATGTTTCTAAGTATATAGAAGTAGAAGGAGGAAAAAAGAGCAAAGGAAGTTTTAATTTAGCGTATGTTACAAGCTATAGAGCCACTCTTCCTACCTATTTGCTTTCTTATATTTTTCCAAGTTGGGATATTGAAAGTGTAAATTCTTATACTTATAGTGAAAATGAGACAGCTACGGATGTTTCCAATAGAGGAAAACTTTCCTTAACGACCGCTAATAACGCTGCCATAGAAACTGCTTATCAAAAAGCAGGAAAAACCTATGAGGTAACAAAGAGCTATTTTAATGTAGTATATATTGATGATGAAGCCGAAACATCTTTACAAGTAGGAGATAAAATCCTATCTTATGATAAAAAGGAATTAAATGATACAGAAGAGTATTCAAAATACATTCAAAACCAAAAAGTAGGAAAAAAGATACAATTAGAAGTTCAAAGAGGGAAAAAGAAAACTTCTGCTTATGCCATTGTAAAGAAAATAGATGGAAATAAATTAATAGGAGTAAGTATTTATAAAACTTTTGATTATAACACAAGCCCAAATATAAAAATTCATTTTACTTCTTCAGAGGAGGGACCTTCCGGAGGATTTATGACAGCTCTTGCTATATATGACCAACTTGTAGAAGAAGACTTGACCCATGGCTTAAAAATTGTAGGAACAGGTACAATTGATAGTAACGGAAACGTTGGAGAAATTGATGGAGTAAAATATAAATTAAAAGGAGCGGTTTCCAAAAAAGCCGATATTTTCTTCGCACCAAGTGGTTCTAACTATGAAGAAGCTATGCGCCTAAAAAAGAAATATGGATATAAAATCAAGGTTATAGAGGTAAAAACCATTGATGATGCCATTTCTTATTTGAAAAAATTAAAATAAAAGAGAAGCAAAGGAAAAAAGTATGAAAAAGAAAAGAATTATAATTTTTATTGTGATCGTTTTAGTTGTTTTATTGCTTTTCTTTTTTTCTTTTAAAAATAAAAGTAGTAAAGATGCTTTAAAATTTAAAGAGGAGTATGAAAAGTATAATAATGTAGATACAGAAGACGGTTATACCTATCCAACAGTAACAGTGAAAAAAACAGATCCTATTTACTATGCAACGAGTGAAGAAATTGTAGATGTGTTAAAGCATAAAACAGGAGTGATTTATTTTGGTACGCCAAAGGACCCCTGGTGTCGAAATGCTGTTAGTGTTTTATTGGATGCTGCCCGTAGCACAAAAATTGATAGAATTTATTATATAGATCTTAGTAAAAAACAAGATGTTTATGAAGCAAAGAACAAAAAAGCCTATAAAACCAAAGAAGGAACCAAAGAGTATTATACTTTGGTGGATCTATTAAAGGAATATTTAAGTAACTACTTAGTAAACGACGGAGAGAACATTGTAGATACAAATGTAAAAAGAATATTTATGCCAACAGTTGTATTTGTAAAAGAAGGAAAGATTCTCTCTGTACGAGAAGGCACAACGCAATCCCATTTAAATAGTGGGAATGGATACATTTCCTTACAAGCTGGAGAGGTGTCGGAACTTTATAAGTATTATGTAGAAAAGCTTAATATGACCTTTGATTTAGGATTATAATCTTGCTTTTTTTCTTATATTGTGGTATAATAAGCCATATTGAAAAAGAGGGTGGATTAGAATGGAAAAAGAGTTAGCAAGTAAAAAGGATAAGAAACAGATACGTGCTCCAAGATGGCAACAGGTTGTTGCAGGAGTTACAGCTTTTATAATAGTAGGATGTATCGCGCACGTAAGTGCAGAAGCAATTTCTGAAAAAAAGGAAGAAAACGCGGTAATAGAGGTTTTGCAAGATAACAAACCTTATGATGAAAACTTTGAGCAACTTTGCTTAGAAGCACAAAATGTAAAAAATGCTTCTAATTTAGAATTTTCAGAGGCATTAGAAACTGCACTTGAAACACCAAGAATCGCGGATTATTCTTCCAAAACTGGTACGGATACAGTGGATTTGGGATATTACATTTCTATTTGCCAGTACATAATGGATTA
>CAZWZO010000063.1:2904-5617 GCA_964638525.1 uncultured Muribaculaceae bacterium
AAAGACCCAACAATAGAAGAGCAAAAATCTTATTTTGAAGTTGTAAGAAAGTTTGTAGTGTCTCTTCCTGAAGCAAGAGAAATGTTCTTGGATTACGCGAAAGATAGATGTATAGAAAGTGTAAAAGACGAGGAAGAATATCAGAAATTAAAAGAATATTTTCCTATTCTTACTATTGAAGAAGGTTCTATGGATGGAAAACCTTACTTTCATTTAGTGTTTAGTGAGTTGTTGCCACAAGGTCAAGGAACACATGAAGGAGGAAGAATATTTGTAGAAGAAGATAAATGTCTTGGTTCTGCATTAAACGCAGTATATATAATCGATTCTGCTACAAAAAATACAGACTTCACAGATAAAACAGAATGTGCGATGTTAGCTAAAAACTTGCAAAAAAGTATTGGATGTATGATTGCACATGATAAAAACGAAATTCAATCTGTTAAAAACAAAAATGGTAGTGTAAAAATTAAAGAAGTAAAATACAAAAAATAGTATTTTATTTTTATAAAAAATATGATATATTAAAAAAGAAGTGCGATGAATTAGGAGTAGTAATAAAGGAAAAGCAAGTAGAGAGTTATCGGTCGGTGAAAGATAATTGTAATACTTTATGAATTCGTCTAATTGGCAGAATAAGTAAAATCTATTCCGTGTGATTACGTTATCAATCGTCGAGGTAATACTTACGAAATAAGGTGGTACCACGTATCTATTTATCGCATCATAAAACTATGAAGTGAAAGATTCGTCCTTTGGGATGGATCTTTTTTTATTTTAGAAAGGGTGAAAATATGAAAGAACAAGTAGAACAAATTAGAAAATCCTTTGATGAGGACATGAGTAAAGTTACGAATATGAACGAGCTAAACGATGTTCGCATTCTTTATTTGTCTAAAAAAGGAAAAGTAACAGAATTATCCTCTTTGATGAAGAATATACCTAATGAGGAAAAGAAAACATTTGGACAACAATTAAATGAAATAAGAACACATGTTACAAAAAATATTGAAGCAAAAAAAGAAGAATTAGAAGAGCAAAAGTTAAATGAAAAACTAGAAAAGGAATCTATTGATATTACCTTGCCATCTACAAAGATTAAAAGAGGAACAAAACATCCTATGACTTATACCATCGAAAAGATTGAAGATTTATTTACCTCTATGGGATATGATGTAGTAAGTGGTCCTGAGTTAGAAAGCGATGAATATTGTTTTGAAAGATTAAACTTACCAAAAGGACATCCTGCAAGAGATATGCAAGACAGTTTCTATATCACAGAAGATAAATTACTTAGAACCCAAACTTCTTCTGTACAAGCTAGATATATGATGAAACAAGAAGAAAAAAAACCAATTCGTATTATTGTTCCAGGAAAAACGTATAGAAGAGAAGACGATGCAACGCATGCTCCTCAATTTTCTCAAATTGAAGGCCTTGTTATTGATAAAAAAGAAAATAACATTTCCCTAGCGGATTTAAAAGGAACACTTGAGGTATTTGCTAAAGCCATGTTAGGAGATGATTTGGATTTAAGATTTAGACCAAGTTATTTCCCGTTTACAGAGCCTTCCTACGAAGTAGATGTAACTTGTTTTAAATGCCATGGTAAAGGATGCAATTTATGCAAACAAACAGGTTGGATTGAAGTCTTTGCAGCAGGAATGGTACATCCTAACGTTCTTAGAATGAATGGATACGATCCAGATCAGTGGGGTGGATTTGCCTTTGGACCGGGCTGGGATAGAATTTGTATGTTCCGATATGGAATTCCAGATATAAGAATTATGTATCAAAACGACATTCGTTTCTTAAAACAATTTGATAAGGAGGAAGAATAATGATATTATCGAGAAATTTTGTTAGTGATTATATTGACTTAGATCAAGACTTAACCATAGAACAAATTGGGGAAGATTTAACAAGAGTGGGTAACGAATACGATAGTGCTTCTCCTTTAATAAATTGTACAAATTTAATCGTAGGAGAAGTTATAGAATGTACCGATCATAAAGATTCGGATCACCTACATGTATGTAAAGTAAACATTGGCAAAGAAGTTTTAAATATAGTTTGTGGTGCCCCAAATGTAAGAAAAGGATTAAAAGTAATTGTTGCCCAAGCCGGAGCAAAATTACCTGGTGGAGAGATCAAAAAAGGAATGATTCGTGGAGAAGAATCAAATGGTATGTTGTGTTCGGTTGCAGAACTTGGTCTTGACAATAAATTCTTAGAAGATAAAGACAGAGATGGAATTTGTGAACTTCCTATCGATACAGAAGTAGGAAGCGATCCAATTCACGCTTTAGGGTTGGACGATGAAATAGTCGATTTAGAATTAACAGCTAATCGTGGAGACGAGTTAAGTATTTTAGGACTTGCCTATGAACTTGGAGCCATTTATGACAAAAAAGTAAAAGATATAGACTTAGATTACAAAGAAGAAGAAAAATCCATTCTTGGTAAATTTGACGTTGAAATTAAAACAGACAAATGTAAACTATTTTTAGCTAAAAAAGTAGAAGACGTTGTAATTAAGGAAAGCCCAGCTTTTATTAAGAATAGATTAATTGCCTGTGGAATTAGACCAATTAATAACGTAGTAGATATTTCCAACTATGTTATGTTAGAAACAGGACAACCTCTACATTTTTATGATGCAGATTCTTTAGGAGAAAAGTTAATTGTAAGAATGGCAAAAGAAGGCGAAGTA
>CAZWZO010000064.1:0-5549 GCA_964638525.1 uncultured Muribaculaceae bacterium
TTTTACTTATATGTATAATAAAAAGTACAAAAAGTGTTAAAAAAAGTACAAAAAAGGTAAAAAAAGTATTGACTTCCAGTAAAAAATAGCGTAATATTATAGACGTAATGAGGGGAACACGTGTTCTGCTCTAGGAAGAAGGAAAAAAATAATATGTGGAAAAACATTGAAATTAATATTCAAAATATTGAAACTGATACTGGCAAGGCAACTTTAATAAAAATGCCTAATACAAGTGATTATGCAGGTTATAAGTTCTGGCATCCATCTAAATTAGTTAGATATGGATCAAATAGTTATGCTAGAAGTATTGGTTATACTGATGAATTTACATTTAAATTATTTAAAAATGGAAATGGTAAACATAATAAATTTGATGTAATAGATGAAATAGAAATTGATGCAGAAGAATTATTAAGATTAAAACAAATAAGTGGACTAGCATCATTATTTAAAGACAAAGATTTTAGCAACTCATGGAAATAATATTCTTCTTCTTTAATGCTACCATTGGAGGTTGCAAGTCCTCATGAGAAAAGCAGAGCAAAGAAGGGAGAGATAATCAATGATAAGCAATATAAATAAGCTTAAAGCAAAGATCGTTGAAAACGGATATAAAATGAGAACTTTATCAGAAAAATTAGGAATATGTGAAGTAACTTTAAGAAGAAAAATCAACAATAAAAGTGAAATTACTATTGCTGAAAGTCAAAAAATTAGAGAGATACTTAACTTAACTAAAGATGAATATCTAGAGATATTTTTTGGAGGTTAAACTTGAATTTAATTCATGAAAGAGGTGATTATATGAATAATATACATAGACCTTCAAAGCCAAAAAAAGATGATTTAGTTAAGTTATATGATATATGTAATAGCATATTTAAAAATGGCAAATGTTTTTATACTAAAGAAGAATTTAAAAAAGAAAAGGAGAAAAAAGAAGAAGTATGTTAGATGAATTAAAATTAATTGAAAAAATAAATAAAAAGGAGAGTGAAAAATGAGAGCAAGAGTTAGAACAATAAACAAAGTTGGTAAAAATGCTTATTTAACAACATCATCAAGTGTAGGAGAGCATCTATTAGCGAAAATAATTTATTACATAATGATATATCCATATTATTTGATATTTAAATGGTTTTGCAGTTTTATAAAATCTACTATAAATAAAAAAAGTAAAGATACAAAGGATGGTGAATAAATGAAAGCAACTGAATTAATAGGTAAATTAGCAATTAGAACTAAACCAGTTTTTCTAGGTTTTGAGGGTTTACGTGAAAATTGTGATTACAGTTATACAACAACTCCAATACGCATCTTAAAAGTTACTGATAATCATATAATTTATAATCACGTTGGAACTTCTGAAGAGAAAATATTTGGCAAGAAAAAGCACATTTTAAATCTTAGGTGGTTGGATAATAATTGGACAGACTATAACAAATTAATGAAATTGGATAGCAAAAAAGAGAATAAAAAAAAACAAAAGGAACAGAATATTTAACACTTGTTCCACCAATGAGTAATTTAGATTATATATATTATGCTTATAGTTTAGATAATGAAAAGCCTAAAAATAAAATATTATTAATCTATTGCTATATTAGAAAGATAATGGTAGGAGTACGCCCATCAATGATATTACTTTATAGTATAGAACGTTCAAAAAAAAGGAGAGTGAATAGATGAATCAATATGAAAGAAGATTTTATGAAGATATTCATAAATTAGTGATTATTCAAGAAAAAATATTAAAAGAATTAAAAAAGATGAATGAGCCAATTATTGAATATAAAGAAGCACCAAAAAAACAGGAGAGTGAATAAATGAAAGACATAGATAAATATGATTTAAGAATGACAACAATTAACAAGATGATGGAGAATCCTAAAAAACTTGTAAATGGAGTATTAACAATTGGTTATGATTTTTCAAAAGAAAAAGATCATTGTTGTTTAATAGTTGCTCAATTAAGAGGAAATTCAGAAGTAATGATTATCAATGAATTTTATGATGAAGAAGCAAATGAATTATTCAAAAAACTGGTTCAAAAATAATAAAAACTATTTTACATAAAAAATAAGGCTTTAAGTCTTATGGAATAAAGGAAAAATCAATATTCATATAGTGCAATATAATATAATGGTAATGTTGCATATGAAAATGCAAAATAGGAGGGATAAAAAATGGAATTATGGATTAGAAGTCAAGATAAAACAAAATTAGTAAAAGTAGATAATATTTCATATTTGGATGTAGCAGATGATTATGAAAAAGAAGTACATTCATTATGGAATGATTGTAAAGGAGTTTTAGGAATTTATAAAACAAAAGAAAGAGCATTAGAAGTATTAGATGAAATACAAAATATACTTAGACCAAAAGGAATTCTAAAGTTTGATTATATTTTAGATCAAAAAACGAAACAAGAAATATCTAAAAATTTTGACAACCAGTATGTAATTCTTGATAAAAATATAGAGGTTCAACAAGTAGATACTTATGTTTATGAAATGCCAGAGGAATAGAATATGCAAAGAGTTAATAGCCTTAACAAATACATAATGTTAGATTTGTTGAAAAGTGATAAAAAAATAAACTATGCAGGTTTTTATAAATCTGAATTAGAAGATATGCTAGAAATTTTAAGAGAAGAATACAAAGAACTTTTAAAAGATTTTAATAAATTAAAAAATGGTGAGGAAACATGATTAAATCATTTAAAGATCAATGTGATAAATGTAAAAAATTTGATTACTGCAAAGGCTATAATAATCAAGTTTTATGTAAGTCATGTATTGAGGAAGAAAAGAAAAATAAAGAAAATTCTATAAAGATAGAAGGTGGTTTACGTGAACAAGGAAGACTTATCTTTGAAATTAGATGATTGGTTACTTGAATTAAAATATGAAGAAAAAGCATCTAACACTTTAAAACAATATAGAAATAATGTTTTAAAATTCATTAACTGGTTACCTGCAGAAAAAGAAATAACAAAAGATACAACTATGGAATATAAAAAGTATTTAAGAACTATAACAGAAAGTTCCAAAAGCATGAACATATGGATAGTATCATTGAATAAATATTTGAAGTGGCTAGGTTTAAATAATTTAACTGTTAAAAAATATAAAATGCAGGAGCAAAGTAGCAATGAAGAAACTTTGACTATTGCTGATTATAAAAGGTTATTAAGAATTGCTAAAAGAGATGGCAACGATCAGTTATATTATATAATTAAAGTTTTAGGTATGACTGGATGCCGAATAGGAGAGTTAAAATATTTTACAGTAGAAAACGTAATGAAAACACCTAGAAAAAATATCAAAGTTTATAACAAAGAAAAAGATCGAGAAATAGTTGTAAGACAAGACCTATCAAGAGAATTAAAAAAATACATCAAAGAAAAAGGCTTAAAAAGTGGTTATGTATTTTTATCTAGTGATCCAAAATGTAAAGGCAAGATGCCTAGAGAATCAACAATATGGAGGCAACTTCAAAGAACTGCATCCAAATGTAGAATTAGTAAAACAAAAGCACATGCTCACAATTTTAGACATTTATTTGCTCAAGTATTCTTAGATACTTATCCCGAAAATGTATTAGATTTAGCAGATTTAATGGGGCATAATGATTTAAAAACAACTAGAATATACACTAAAACTAGTGGAGAGCAGAAAAGAATTAAACTAGAAAAAGTTAAATTTTAAAGTGATATCATGATATCAAAAATTTAAAGTAAGGAAAGTAAGGAGAATAAAACAATGACAATATATGAAAAAAGATTTTATGAGGACTTTCATAAATTAGTATTTATTCAAGAAAAGATATTAAAGGAATTAGAAAAAATGAATAAGACAGTTGTTAAGAAAGAAGAAGTTGAGGTGATAGATTAATTATGGAACTATGGATCAGAAGTCAAGATAGAGAGAGTATTTTTAAAGTGAAAAGTGTATTTTATAGTACAGATGGAGAGAAAAAGCATTTAATAAGAACTATCGTAATTGATGATATACATCATGGAGTTGTGGAATTAGGACAATATTCTACAAAAGAAAGAGCATTAAAAGTATTAGATGAAATAGATGAAAGAATTTCATTAATTAATTCTGTTGATTTTATAAAAGATCAAAATAGTCTTGTAGCATTTAAAATTTCAAATATTGATAAAATACAAGGGTTAGCTTGTCCTTATCAGATGCCAAAAGAATAAAATATTGAAAGGGGTTAATGAAAATTGGAAGTACTTAATGTATCATTAGATAATTTTATTAGGTTATATGCTAAAAAAGAAAATACTTGTTACAATTATAAAAAATATCCAAAAGAAATACAAATAATTTTGAAAAAATATTTAATGCTTGTGATAGATTTTTATTAAGAAAAACACAAATTTTATTTATACTAGATGAAACATTACAAAGTTTCAACAACATAGATCTATATGCAGAAAACGAAAAACTAAAAGAAAAAGTAAAAAACGATGACAAGATAATAGGTAATTTATATAAACAAGTAACTGCATTAGAAAATAGAATATCAAAATTAAAGGAAAGTGCAACATTAGATTGTAACTTAAAAATGAATATGATAAATATATCAAAATATTTGGGTGTTTCAAGGCAAACAATTTATAACCTTAAAGAGAAAGGAAGAAGAAAATGATAACTAAAGAACAATTTTTACGATATGTAGAAGTACAAAAGAGTGGCAAATATAACATGATAACTGAAATGGTTCTTGCCAGTAAAGAGGCGAATCTAACTATAAAGCAATATCTTGAAATAATAAAAAATTATAGTCAATTAAAGGAGAAATACATTGATGGTAAACCTAATAAATAAAATAAGATATAAATATTATTCAAGATATTATAAAAATGTTTCTAAAGATGTTATAAAAACGATTAAAGAATTCGATATAAATACAAGAATTTATTTAGCAAGACAAAATGGTAAAACACTATCAATAATATTTTGTCATTACATACATGCAGTAGAAAATTATGAATTTAAATTTGCAAAAATACTACTCAAAAATTATAAAAAGTATTTTAAGAAGAAATTGTTATCTAAAGTATTGTAATATATAGGCTAATAAAGAATTTAGAGTGTGCAATATAACATAGTGGTTATGTTGCATTGAATATATAGGGTTAGGAGGTTAAAAATGAATTTAGAAGTTGGAATGTATGTAAGATATAAAAGATGTAGTATGGGCTATAATATAGAACCTGCTGATCTAAAATGTTTCAAATAGTAAAAATAAAAAGGTAGGTGATAAAAGTGGTAGTATTCATTTTAGGATGTTTTGTAGGTGAGTTTATTATGATGGTTTTAATGTGGTTATTCAAATCACATAAAGATGATGTAGCAGAACAATTAAGAGAAAATCAAAGCAAGAAAGAAGGAGAATAAAAATGGATAAATCAATAACGATAACTTTAATAATATGTGCTACACTAATAGTTATTTATTTAATTGATAAATTTAGCAAAAAATAAACTTGAATTAAATTCAAGTTTTTTTATAAAATTGCATAAAACG
>CAZWZO010000065.1:0-5532 GCA_964638525.1 uncultured Muribaculaceae bacterium
ATCATTACAAAAAGTATTGTACTTGTTATTTCTGTTGCAATCTTATTATTTAATGTAATTCGTTATGCAAAGAAAACAAAAGCAAAAAAAGTAAAAGAAGAAGAAGTAGAAGAATATGTTCCTGCTAAAACAAAAACAAAGGCTAAAACTTGGCCACTTGTTGTTGTTATCGATGTATTCTTATTAGTTGTTGCTTTAGCAATGTTTAGCTGGGCAAGTATATTTGGTTTATCATTCTTTGATAATATTACTACTGCCGTTACTAAATTTAGTATTGGAGGATTCCCAATTTTTGGTAAATTGTTAGGATCCGTTCAATCATTTGGTAACTGGGATATTATGACAGTAGGTGGATGTCTAGTTATTGCAACTATTATTTTAGCTTTATGTTACAAAGTTAAAGTAGATGATTTCTTCTCTTCATTTGGAAAAGGAGTTAAAAAATCATTAACACCTGCATTTATTATGTATTTTATATACTTAATATTAATTATTGCTACTTATAATAATTTCCAATTAACTATTTATAGTTGGATTTTGAATTTAAGTAAGGGATTCAATGTAATTACTACTACATTAACTGCTTTCTTATCTTCTTTATTCAATGTTGAATTATTATATTCAATTAATAGTGTTGGACCTTATTTAGTATCAATCGTAACAGATACAAGTGCTTATCCATTAATAGGAATTATCTTCCAATCTATTTATGGTCTTGTTATGTTAGTAGCACCAACTAGTATTATTCTAATGGGTACTTTAGCATACTTAGATATTCCATATGGAAAATGGTTAAAGCATATTTGGAAAGTGTTTGTTGAACTACTAGTAGTATTGCTTATAATCTTTACAATTGTTGCTTTAGTATAATAAAAAAATTGAAGACATATGTGTCTTCTTTTTTTGTTTAAAAACATTTTTTTTGTAAATAATAAGCATAGGATATATACAAAGGAGGATTTTATGTTTTCAAAATTTACAGAAGAATGTCAAAAGGTTTTACTAAATTCAAAAAAGGAAATGCAAAAATTAAAACATCCTTATGTAGGAAGTGAGCATTTACTATTGTCTATTTTAAGTATGGATAATTCGATAACGAGAAGATTAAATGATTTAGGGGTAACCTACCAAAAGTTTAGAGAACAGATAATTAATATGGTAGGAATAGGAGAAGAAAAAAATTCTTGGTTTTTATATACACCACTATTAAAGAGAGTTTTAGAATCTTCTATATTAGATAGTAAGGATAATAACAATGCACTTATTACTTTGGATCACCTTTTCTTATCATTATTAGAAGAGGGAGAAGGGATTGCAATACGTATGCTTCTTGCTATGCATGTGAATGTTGATAATCTTTATAACGAATTTTATGGTAGATGTAAAAACAGGAGAACGGAAAAAACAAAAAAATTAAAGGTATATGAATATGGTAGTAATCTAGTTACACAAGCAAACAAGGGGTTAATTGATCCTGTAATTGGTAGAGAAAAAGAAGTAAACCGTTTAATTGAGATTTTAAGTAGAAGAAGAAAAAATAATCCTTTATTGCTTGGCGAAGCAGGAGTTGGAAAATCTGCAGTAGTAGAAGAACTCGCAAGAAGAATTGCCTCGGAAGAAGTTCCCATTCATTTAAGGGGAAAGAAAATTTTATCTATTGCTATGTCTAGTTTGGTTTCAGGGACAAAATATAGAGGAGAATTTGAAGAAAGAATTAATAAAATTGTAAAAGAATTAGAAAACAATCGAGATATAATTGTCTTTATTGATGAAATACATACTCTAGTAGGGGCGGGAGGAGCAGAAGGAGCAATTGATGCTTCTAATATACTAAAACCTGCTTTAGCAAGAGGAAATATCCAAATTATTGGAGCAACCACTACAGAGGAATATAAAAAGTATATAGAAAAAGATCGAGCACTAGCAAGAAGATTTCAAACTATTTATTTAGAAGAGACCGATCGGGAAAAAACAATATCTATTTTAAAAGCGTTAACCCCTATTTATGAAAAATATCATCATGTACATGTTTCTTCCCAACTTCTTGAATACATAACCGATATGTCAAACAAATATATTAAAACAAGAAAACAACCAGACAAGGCTATTGATATATTAGATGAAGCTTGTGTACGTGTAAGTTTGAAAGAAAACAAAGATGAGAAGAAATTAGTGGAATTAAAACGAAAATTGAAAGCAATCTCAGAAAAGAAAAAAGAATTTATTAAAGTAGAAAATTATGAAGAAGCAACAAATTATTATTTAAAAGAAAAAGATCAAATGGATAAATTAAATCGATTTGAATTAAAGATGACGAAAGAAAAACACTATAATGAAGTTTTAAAAAAAGATATTGCCCAAATCATTGAAGAAAAAAGTCAAGTTCAATTGTATGAGGATATAAATGCTAAAATATTTATTCAAGATTTAAGAAAAAATTTACAGGATCATGTTAAGGGGCAAAATGAAGTCATTGATAAGCTAATAAAAGCAACAAAAAAAGCTTTATATTCTTATCGAAAGACAGAAAAACCGTTATCCTTATTATTTGTGGGCGCAACAGGGTTAGGAAAAACGTATATGTCTAAAGTGTACAGTAAATATATGTTTAAAGAAGATAAATTGATTAAACTTGATATGAGTGAATATAAAGACGAAGCTTCTATAAATAAATTAATTGGTTCTCCAGCGGGTTATGTAGGATATGATGATAAAAAAAGTGTATTTGAAACCTTGAAGGAACATCCACATTGTGTTGTTTTACTAGATGAAATTGAAAAAGCGCATCCATCTGTTTTAAATTTATTTTTACAAATATTAGATGAAGGTAAAATAAAAAACTCTTCGGGAGAGGACATTTATTTTTCAAATTGTATCTTCATTATGACTTCGAATGCTGGATGTCATAAAAATACAGTTGGGTTTTTAAAACAAAATGCAAATCTTATTGATAGTTTGAAAAGCTATTTTAGTTTGGAATTCTTAAATAGAATTGACGATATTGTTTTATTTAAAGAATTAAGTGAAGATGTTGTAAGAGAAATCATAAAAAAGAAAGTAAATCATATTTGTTGTTTTTATAAGAAAAAGGGCATTGATTTAAGCATTACAAAATCTTGTGAAAATACTATTTTAGAAAAGAGTCAGTATAAAAAGTTTGGGGCGAGAAGATTGGATAAAATTATAGAAGAAATTATAGATGAAAAGGTAGTGGATCAGATTTGTGAAGGAAATGTGATAATTCATATCTAGCTGTTTAAAAAAAGTTTGTTTTATGGTATAATCGTAGTATTAGAAGGAGAGAAATATGGATTATTATGTATTAAGTAATTTATGTATAATTGTGGGTATTATTATTACCCTTGCTGCTCAAATAGGTGTAAACGTAACAATTAAACATCATAAGCAAATAAAAAACAAAAAGGGATTTACTGGATTTGATGTAGCTAGAAAAATCTTAGATCAAAATGGATTACAAAGTGTTCATGTTGTAGAAACGGAAGGGGTTTTAAGTGATCATTATGATCCAAGTAGAAAAGTTGTAAGACTTTCTCATGACATTTTCCATGGTGATAGTGTTTCTGCTCTTGCTGTGGCGGCTCATGAGTGTGGTCATGCAATTCAAGATAAGGAAAATTATACATTTATGAGATTTAGAAGTTTTTTAGTACCGTTTGTAAACTTGTCTTCTAAGTTTGGATATTTTGCTATTGTAATAGGATTAATATTTGGACTTATGGATTTGGCTTGGGTTGGTATAGCTTTGGAACTGGTTATATTATTGTTTCAACTTGTTACTTTACCAGTAGAGATCGATGCCAGTAAAAGGGCAAGAATTCAAATTGAAAGACTTTCTATGGCAGATAAAAAAGAGGTAAGTGGAGTAAGAAAAGTACTAACAGCTGCAGCTTTTACTTATGTTGCTTCTTTACTTACAAACTTACTTCAAATATTAAGACTTGTGCTTATTGTTGCAGGAAATGATAGAGATTAAACAACTAGTAATAGTTGTTTTTTTGTGATAGAATGTAGGTGGTGATTTTATGGATGCAAAAACAATGAATCCTTTGACTTTAGCGTATTTAGGAGATAGTATTTATGAACTTTATATTCGTAGATATTTGATAGAAAAGAATATTGTATATGTTAAGGACTTACAGGTAGAGGCTATTAAGTATGTACAAGCCTCTTCCCAAGCAAAATTTTTAAAAGATATGATGGATAAGAACTTTTTAAGTGAAGAAGAACTACAAGTTATGCGACGTGCTAGAAATTATAAATGTACCCATCATCCTAAAAATTGTGATTTATTAACATATAAACATTCGACAGCCTTTGAGGCAATTATAGGTTATTTAGATATAAAGAAGGATCAAAAAAGAATTGAAGAGATAATACAATTTATATTGGAGGAAGAAGTATGTTAGTATATGGTAGAAATGTCGCAAAAGAAATATTAGAAAAAGACAAAAGAATTAATAAAATATTTTTACAAAAGGGATTTGAGGATAAAACCATTCTTTCCTTAACAGAAAAGAAAAAAATCGTGCCTATTTTTTGTGAAAAAAGAAAAATGGACGATTTGGCAGGTGGTGTGCATCAAGGTATAATACTAGACATAGAAGATTTTGTATATTGTGAATTAGAGGATATGATACAAAAAGAGGATGCCTTTGTTGTTATTCTTGATCATATTGAGGATCCACATAATTTAGGCGCAATCATTCGAACCTGTGAAGCCAGTGGAGTTGATGGAATTATTCTTCCAAAGAATAGAAGTGTTTCGGTGAACGCTACCGTTATGAAAACAAGTGCAGGTGCTTTGGAAAATGTTTCAATTGCTAGTGTTGTAAATTTAAAAAAGACAATTGAACGTTTAAAAAAGAATGGCTTTTGGATTGTTGGAACCGATATGGTAGATAGTACAGACTATAGAAAAATTGATTACAGTGGTAAGATTGCTTTAGTTATTGGCAGTGAAGGCTTTGGAATGAGCCGTATTGTTAGAGAATCTTGTGACTTTATAGCAAGAATACCTATGTATGGAAAGGTAAATAGTTTAAATGCCTCTGTAGCCTCTGGAATTATGATATATGAAATCATAAAGTCAAGAGGAAAGTAGGGATAGATTGGACTATAAAAATATTAATGACAATGAAATACTATATTTAATTTCGGATAATAACGATGAGTATAAAAATATTTTGTTTGAAAAATATAAACCGATTGTACTATCTGTAGCTAAAACGTATATGAAAGTAAACACAGATACTGTTTTAGATTACGATGATCTAGTACAAATCGGTTTTCTTGGTTTAAACAATGCAATACGTTTTTATAAAGAAGAAAACTCTTTATTTTTTACTTTTGCTTGTTTATGTATTCGAAATGCTGTAGCAAAAGAAGTATATAAGCGTAATTATAAGAAGGAATGGAATCATTATGTCATCTCTTCTTTTGACGAGAAAAATCATAGTGATTTAAATCAAATTACTTCCCATGATACAGTTTATACAAAAGATTTATTTTATA
>CAZWZO010000066.1:0-5517 GCA_964638525.1 uncultured Muribaculaceae bacterium
ATTATAAACATCTAAAATTCTTTCTGCAAAATACTTCGAACTGTGTCTTTCCGAATCAATTCTTGCTTGCATTCCTAGTTTTTGTACCATTTTACTATTTGTGGATAATTGCAATAATATATCACTGCACTCCTCTAAATTATGGAATATTCTTCCGTTTAGTCCATCTATAACTGTACTTGTAAAGCTTTCATCATCAATGCATACAGGAACCAAGGAAGCAGCCATTGCTTCAATAACAGTTAAACCTTGTGTTTCTGTTGTAGAAGCCGTAACAAAAGCATCAAACAGATTATAATAAATAGGTACGTTATCCCATGCAACTTTACCAACAAAAGAGGTAATACCATCTATTTTTAATTCTACAGCAAGCTTCTTTAGAGATTCTAAGTCCGGTCCATCTCCTACTATAACTAATTTAATATTTTTATTTTTCTTATAGACTTTAGCCGTAGCTTTTAATATAGTATCTATACTTTTTTCCTCAGCAATTCTTCCTACATAACCAATAATAAAATCTTTCTTTTTTATATCTAAAGCTTTTCTTACTGCTTCCACTTCTTTCCTTTCTACATTTTCAATGTAAAATCTTTCTATTTCAATTCCCGTTGGAACAATATGAATATTACGATCTACTTTGTATTTATCCTTAAATAAATCATAAGTCTTCTTAGTAGGAACAATTAACTCTGTAACCGTTTTATCACAATAAAATAAACTTAAATATTTCACAATTTCTTTACTAGAATAATTAAAATAACCATGAGTAATATAGTGCACATAATCCTCATACATAGTGTGATAAGTATGTACAAGAGGAATATTAAGTTGATTGGCACAGATTCTTGCGAATGTTCCTACACCAAATTCGGTATGAGAATGAATAATATCTAACTTCCATTTTTTTATTTGATTAAAAGCTTTAATGGACATAACACCACTAATACGATAGTCATATAGTTTAACAGGTACGCCTGCCATACGAATGACGCCCTCTTCTTCTTCATATTTATATTTCATAGCATCTGGATTGACTGTTACTACATACACGGTATGTCCCAATTTTTCTAATGATCTCTTTAAAATAGAAACACTCGTTGATACCCCATTTATGAATGGAGGATACGTATCCGTAAATAATCCTATTCTCATTCTTTTACATCTCCCTTATAAAAATTAAATACAAATGCACCTATCAATATTGGCAAATAATAAGTAATAGTTCTATAGATAATCAAAATAGCTGGTAAAGAAGCTCCGTTTATAAAGTTACCAAAAAATTGCATAAAGGAATACTCAAGCCCTCCTGTTGCACCTGGCAAAGGAACAAAAGATCCTACTAAATAAATATAAGCCGAAGCCGTTATTACCTCAATAACATTAATATGAGATATGCCAAAACCATAAGCAACAAAAAGTGGTGTAATATAGAAAAATAAAAGTCCAATAAAATTAACAACAATTCCCTTTATAAACATTTTTCGATTGGATAACAGGTATTTTGCATTCTCATGAAAATCATTCAAACGTGTATCAATTTTCTTTAGAGCCTTTTCTTTATCTTTTATGATGTGAATTTTTGCTAAAACACGAGCACTACCCTTTAATAAAAAATTAGTAATCTTTCTATTAAAACTAACAAGTAGTAATCCAAGTACGACGATAACATTAAAAATAAAACCAAACACAACAAGCACTTGAAGCAAATGCACTTTTGGGAAAAAATGACAGAAATAATTTAAAACTACAGCACCTAGTCCTAAAAATACAAGTGCAACCTGATAAAAAATAAATTCTTGTATTATTATATTTGAGGCTTTAGATACACTTATATTGTTTCTTTTTAGCATATAAATTTGCATAGGTTGCCCACCTGTTTGAAAAGGGGTAACACCATTAAAGAAAGTTACAATCAACACCTGTAAAAAAGATTTCTTAAAAGTAAAATTTTTATAGTTTTTAACGGCAACAATTCGTAAAGATTCCGCTTTAAAAAGTAAGTAAGCTAAAAAAGAAAAAACAGCAACTAGAATCCATAAATGATTCACGTGAACTAACTCATGCATAATACTATTAAAATCATCTTTTAATAGAAAATACAAAACCAAAATAGTAAGCAAAAATATAATAATTGTATTCTTCTTAAAATTTTTCATATGCTATTTCTTATCAGGTATATTTTCTAAACCTGGTAAATCTACTCCTTCTAAATATGCTAATGTAGCGCCTCCTCCAGTTGAAGCGTGTGTTACTTTGTCTTTATATCCAAATAAGGAAGCACAGGCTACGATATCTCCACCGCCTAGAATGCTAACGGCATCAATTTTGCTTATTTCTTCAAGTAAGGCTTTTGTTCCATTTGAAAATTCTTCCTGTTCATAAACACCAAATGGACCATTCCATAAAATTGTTTTAGAAGTCTTTAAAATCTTTTTATAAAGTTCAACTGTCTTTGGACCAATATCCACACCCATTACATCATCCTCTATATTACAAATGTCTTGTGTTTCAATCTTGTTCTTTTCTTCTAAAGAATCTGTCACAACAGCATCGATAGGTAATACGATCTTATCAGGATAGTTTTGTAACATTTCTTTACAAAAATCAATGTTTTCTTCATCTAATAAAGATTTACCAATATTTTTTCCTTGTGCTTTTAAAAAGGTAAAACTCATAGCACCACCTATAAGTAAATGATCCGCTTTTGTTACAACATTTTTTATGACTCCTATTTTATCTTCAACTTTAGAACCACCCAGCATTACAACGAAAGGGCGTTTTGGATTGGTAACCTTGTTTAGTTCTTTTAATTCTTTTTCTACTAAAAATCCAATACAGCTATCCAAGTAAGTAGAAATACCTACATTAGAAGCATGTTCTCTATGAATCGTTCCAAAGGCATCATTTACAAAGATATCCCCTAAGGATGCCCAGTAACGTCCTAATTGTTCATCATTACTGCTTTCCTTTTTTCCATCCAAATCTTCATAACGTGTATTTTGTACTAAAAGTACATCTTTCGTTTTCATATTATTAATAGCTTCTTCCAAAACTTTTCCCCTTGTTTCTTCTACAAAAGTAACAGGTCTTTTTAAATATTTTTCTAAAACTACACTTACTGGCTTTAAGTTATTCTTTTCTTTGTCTTCTTCGTTTTTTACCCTTCCTAAATGGGAAAACAAAATAACTTTTGCATTGTGCTCTATTGCATACAAAATAGTAGGAAGAGCGGCCGTGATTCTTGTATCATCTACAATTGTACCATCTTGAATCGGTACGTTAAAATCACAACGGATTAGTACTTTCTTATTGTTTAAATCTAAATCTTGAATTGTTCTCTTCATATTCTCACCTATATTCATTATACCATTAAGATAGCAAAAAAAAAAGCAACTATACGGTGCTTTTTTTATTAATACTTATTTTTTAATATTTTACTGGTTTCTCTTTGTAGTTCTCTTTCCTTAATCGTTTGTCTTTTATCGTAATTTTTCTTTCCTTTACAAACACCAAGTAATACTTTTGCCTTTCCATCCTTCAAGTATACTTTCAAAGGAATGAGTGTGTACCCTTGTAATTCTATCTTTTGTTCTAATTTATTGATTTCACTTTTATGTAATAATAATTTTCTTGTTCTTCTTTCTTCATGATTAAATATATTTCCTTCTTTATAATGAGAAATAAACATATTTAAAACATAAACTTCTTTATTTTTTATAACCGCATAGGCATCCTTTATATTACAAGAACCTTTGCGAATAGATTTAATCTCTGTACCAAGTAAAGCAATTCCACATTCTATTTCTTCTAAAATAAAGTAATCAAAATGTGCTTTTCTATTTATAATTTCCATAAATCCTATACTTTTTTTACAATAGCAAAATCAATAATCTTTTCTTCTTTAGAAGCACGTACTACTTTTACTACCAAACGATCTCCTAAATGATACTTCTTTTTTCCATTTGTAAGTGTCATCGTTACTTCATCGTAATGATAAAAACCATCCATGTCTTTTATAGGAACAAGACCTTCTACTAAATTATCAAGCTCTACAAACATACCAAAATTTGTTACGCTTGTGATCATACCTTCAAATTCTTCTCCAACATGATCTTCCATGTATTCAGCCATCTTCATATCTTCTACTTCTCTTTCACAATCTACAGAAGCTCTTTCTTTCATAGAGGAATGTTCTGCGACAAAAGGCATTTTTTCTTGCCAATGTTCAATCGTTTCTTTATCTAATTTATGATCAAATAAGTAGGTGTGAAGCAAACGATGTACCGTTGTATCTGGATATCTTCGAATTGGGGAAGTAAAATGTGTATAATACTTACTTGCTAATCCGTAATGTCCTAAGTTTTCAGGACGATATACAGCCTTTTGCATGCTTCTTAATAATAAGGAAGCCAAAATTTTGTATTCAGGTTTGTCTTCCAAAGACTTAAGTATTTTTTGCATTGTTTTAGGGGATACATCTTTTATATTTCCAACAGTTTGATATCCCAAAGAACTTACAAAATTTAAGTAATTACGAATTCTTTCTTCTTTTGGATATTCATGAACTCTATATATAAATGGAAGATTCATATGATAGATATGTTCTGCAACGGTTTCATTGGCCGCAATCATGAAGTCTTCTATCATCATTTCCCCTTTACCACGATAACGTTTTATAATTTCAGTTGGATGACAGTTTTCATCTACTAAAATTTTTGCCTCATCTACATCAAAATTAATATAACCTCTCTCTTCCTTCATCTTTCTTAAAATAACAGCAAGTTCTTCCATTAAAGCAAGATGAGGAGCAAACTCTTCGTATCCTTCTACAATTTCATTTTCTTCTAAAAACTTATTTACTTTTTTATAAGTCATTTGAATTCTTGATCGAATTACACTTGGAAAAATATCATATTTTTCTACCTTTCCTTTTTGGTTTATTTCCATAACGCAAGAAATAGCTAATCTTTCTACATTTGGATTTAAAGAACAGATTCCATTGGAAAGTTCATGAGGAAGCATAGGAATAACACGATCAACTAAGTAAACACTTGTTCCTCTTTCCATTGCATCACGATCTAATGGTTCTCCTTCTTTTACGTAATAACTTACATCCGCGATATGTACACCCAATTTATAATTACCATTTTCTAACTTTTTAATACTAATCGCATCATCAATATCCTTGGTATCATCACCGTCAATAGTAAAGATAACTTCATCCGTTAAATCGATTCTTCCTTTTTTGTCTTCTTCGCATACTTCAGATGGAATGCTTTTTAATTGTTCTACTACCTCATCAGAAAAGGCATCTTCAATTTCATATTTATACGCTATAGATAAAATATCAGTTCCAGGATCATTCTTGTGTCCTATTATTTTTACTACTTCTCCACGGGCTTTATTTTCTCCATAATAAGAATTAATTTTTACAAGAACTTTATGTCCGTCTACAGCATTCATACTATTTTTTCTAGATACTTCTATTTGAAGATTAATTTTCTTATCATCAAGAGT
>CAZWZO010000067.1:0-5500 GCA_964638525.1 uncultured Muribaculaceae bacterium
TTACACCTATAATTGTTACAATGGTTCTTTTTTTATTTAACTTTAAATGTCTTATTGTTAATTGATTTAAAATATTCATATTACTTTACCTTCTCATCACTCGTTATTTTTCCATCATCAATAGTAATAATTCTATCGGCATTTAACGCTAAAGAATGATCATGGGTAATCATAATAATTGTTTGTTTGTATTTTTTATTCGATAGTTTTAGTAATTCTAAAATATCTTTACTAGCCTTGCTATCTAAATTTCCTGTAGGCTCATCCGCAAGCAATAAGGCTGGATGATTCATAAGAGCTCTACCAATGGATACCCTTTGTTGTTGCCCTCCTGAAAGTTCATTTGGTAAATGATAAATTCTATCTTCCAATCCTAAAATATTCACCAATTCCGATAAATAGTTTTTATCAGGTGTCTTTCCATCCAATAATACAGGGAGAGTAATATTTTCTTTTACATTTAATATAGGTATCAAATTATAAAACTGATAAATAAGTCCTACTTGTCTTCTTCTAAAAATAGCTAAGTTTGTTTCATCTAAACTATAAATGTCTTGATTATCAATAATTATTTTTCCACTAGTTGGTCTATCTACCCCTCCAAGTAAATGAAGCAAGGTTGACTTTCCAGAACCACTTTTTCCTACTATGGCTACAAATTCTCCTTTTTCAACAGAAAAGCTTACTCCGTCTAATGCTTTAACTAAAGTATTTCCTTTTCCATACGTTTTCTTTAAATTTTCTACTCTAAGTATTTCCATGTTTTCCTCCTTTATGCATTTAGTATATCATTTGTATATGACTCTTACGTGACTTTTTCGATTACAATTTTGTCACAAAAGAAAAGTATTCGCCTATATTATATTTTTATAGAAACGAATACAAAAAGTAGTTCCCTCTTTTTCTTTAGAAATTACTGTAATCTCTCCATTTTGTTTTTCTATAATGGTTTTGGCCATATTTAAACCAATTCCAATGCTTTCTTTGTTGTTGCTTCCTTTATAAAATCTTTCAAACACGTGTGGTTTATCTTTATTAGAAATCCCCTCGCCATTATCTATAATACTAATTTCTGTATAAAGAGGATTTTCTATACAGTTTATTTCTATCTTTCCATTTACAGGGGTATGTTCACAAGCATTTTTTACTATATTTAATAAAGCTTCTATTGTCCAATTTTTATCTACATAAAGCAAAATTTTACTATTACATTTTATCTTTAAATGAATATTTTTTAATTCAAGAGGAATTTTAATAGGTAAAATGGCATCATGAATTAAATCCTTGGCTTTATATTTTTTTCTTTTTAATGTTTCACTACCACTATCTAATCTTGACATTTTTAATAAAGAAGAAACTAACCATTCTATTCTTTGTAATTGTGTCTTATTTTTATGAAGCATTTCTTTCTTTGTCTTTTCATCTAAATCTTTATCACTTAATAAATCATTAATCACATACATACTTGTAAGAGGTGTTTTTAACTGATGAGATATATCTTGAAGTGTAGATTCTAAATATTTCTTATCTTTTAGAGATTGTTCATTTTGTTCTTTTAATTTAATCGTCATCTTATATAAATCATTTTTTAAATTACTAAATTCTCCTTCTTGGTATTCTAGAATGTTCATCGTGTATTCTCCATTTAGAATACGAGAGGTATAGAAAGAAAGATTATTTATATTTTTATACATTCTTTTTAAATAAAGATAGAAAACGAAAAACAAGATAGAAAGTACACAGAACATATAGATGCAATTTGTAAAGATAATTTTTTCTTTTACTTTTTTGTTGTTTCCTATAAAGTCTAGATTATCAATATCATCAATACCATATTTTTCAAGAATCTTTCTTCCTTCTTTTTGATTTACATTTTCTTTTGTTATATTTTTTATTACTTCTTCTTCAAGCTCTGGATGATTTTTTAAAATAGCTTCTACTAAATAGGCATCGTTATTTATTTTTTCTTCTTTATAAGCATTATACATAGACTGATCAATAATAAATAGAATAAATATAGAAAGAATAAGAAGTATTCCCTCTATTACAAATAAATTTTTTACTTCTTTGTTTCTAAGCATTTTCATCACCTAGTTTGTATCCTACTCCACGAATGGTTTGTATTATTTTAGGATTCGTTGGGTCCTCTTCTACTTTTTGTCTGATTCTTTTTATATAAACCGTTAAAGTATTGTCGTTTACATATTCTTCTTCTACATCCCAAATAGACGCTAAAATCTGCTCTCTGGTAAAAACAGTATTTGGGTTTAATGCAAAGATAAGTAAAATTTTATATTCAAGTGCTGTTAAAAAAACGTCCTTATTATCCTTGATTACTTTGGCTTGATTCATATCAATAGTAATATTTTGGATTTGAATCAAACTACTCATTTCTGTTTTTTTATTTCTTCTTAATACAGCACGAATACGAGAGGTAAGTTCCCTTGCTTTAAATGGTTTGGTAATGTAGTCTTCCGCACCCATATCAATGCCCATAACAATGGATGTTTCCAAATCGTTGGCCGTTAGAAAAATAATAGGAATATCCTTTATAGCTTTTATTTCCTTAAACAAAGAAAAACCATCTCCGTCTGGTAAATTTACATCCAAAAGAATTAAAGCGGTATCCAAGTGCTTTTTCACTTGTTCTTTTGCTTCTTCTTTGGTAGAGGCTAGAATCACTTCAAAACTTTCTTGTTCTAAATAATATTTTAGTCCTATCTTAATTGTTTCATCATCTTCAATAATTAGTATTTTATCCATCGAATCACCTAGTGGTATTATAACATGCTTTTAAAAAAAAGAAAAAATACTATTTTTTCTCTCCTAACATCAAGCGAATCGTGGATCCTTTTGGAATTCTTGTATTGGCACTTGGTGATTGTTCTACTACATAGCTTCCTTTTCCACTATATTTAATTTCAAATTCCGAAAGTGTTTTTTCAGCTTCTTCTTTTTTCTTACCAATTACATTTGGTAGTGCGGTATATATATCATCGTTCCATTCGTAATCCTTTTCAATAGCTCCTTTTTGTTTTTTTATTCCTAAAGCATCAATAATATCTAATAATACCCTTCTTGCTATAGGCGTTGTTGTATAGCTAGATAGCAAGGCTGTTTTTTTCGGATTATCAATAGCAATATACAAAATGGCTTCTGGATTGTTTGATGGAACAATTCCTACAAAAGACATAATATAGTTATTTACCAAATATTCTCCATTTTTTACTTTTTGGGCCGTACCTGTTTTTCCACCAATACGATATCCATCAATATAAGCACTTCTTCCTCCTCCGAGTGCTACTACTGTTTCTAAGGCATAACGCATTGTTTTGGATGTTTCTTCTGTTATAATATTTTTTCTTTTTACTGTTTTCTTTTTGGAATACACAATAGAGGAAGAGGATGGTTCAATAATGTTTTTTACTATATAAGGTTGATAAAGTGTTCCCCCATTTACTACTGCAGATACCGCAGATACTTGTTGAATTGGTGTTACACTGACTCCTTGCCCAAATGCTGTAGTAACCAGTTCTAATTCTTTTACATTTTTTTCATCAAACAAAATACCCTTTCCTTCTCCGTTTAAATCAATGCCTGTTTTTTCTCCAAACCCAAATTTATGTATATAACCAAACAATCTTTCTTTTCCTAATAATTGTCCCAATTTTACAAATCCAGGGTTGCTGGGCACCGGTTTTACCTCTAAAAAAAATTATTCGACATAATATTTAATTCTCAAAATAAATATTTTTTATACTTCCATCTTTAAAATATATTTCTAAATTCATTTTATATCTAGTTTCTAATTTAGTAACTATAATTTTTTCTATTAACAAATTTGTATACACTTTTAAATTGTTGTATACATCACTTAGTTTTTCTATTTCTAAGTCTATATTTTTTAATCTTTGATGATAATCTTTTTTTGTGTCTAAATTTTTTAATTTAGTTTTTATTTTTAATATTTCTACATCATTTCTATTAAGTCTATCTTTAAGTTCATCACTAGATATTATATTAGATATATTTAAATTAATAAGTTTATCTCTTTTATTGTTTAATTCTTTTATTTGTTCTTCTAAAGATAATTTTAATTTATTATTTGATTTAAAAAACACTTCATTACATAAGGATATAAATTCATTTTTCATTAACAATAAATTTTCACTAATATATTCTGTTATTACATCACTTATAACTTTGTCTAATACCTTTTCTTTAATAATTGGAGAATCACAAGATAATACTCCTTCATTTTTATACTTTTTACATACCCAAGTAGGATTATTTTTTCTATTACTTCCAGCACATCTAACAAATATTTCATTATGCTCATTACATATTAATTTATTTGTATATTTAGATTCATCTACTATTTTTTGATTAGTAGTTATATGAATATTTCTAGAATTATATTTTCTTCTATATAATTCATTTGCTTTATTCCATAATTCTTCTGATACAATTGGATCAATTAAATCTGTTTTATATATTATTTGTTCATTCTTTGGAATTTTAACTTTTTTATGTGTTTTATAACTTTCTACTCTAGTTAAATTAGCAGTATAATATCCTTTATATCTAGGATTAATTAAAAACTTTTTTAAAGTTGTACCAGAATAAGCTTTACCATTTTTATTTTTGTATCCTTTTTCATATAAAACATTAGATATTTTTTCAAATGAATATTTTCCGGTCGCATATAAATTAAATAATATTTCTATTATAGGTCTTTCTTCTTCATTTATAATCATTCTTCCATTTTTACGATAATACCCAGTTAAATTACCACCAATAATTTTTCCATCCTTAATCATTCTTTTTATTCCAAATTTAACTCTTTCAGACAATTTTCTAACTTCGTCCTGTGCAAGAGATGACATTAAAGCAAGCCTAAATTCACTATCTGGGTAAATTGTATTTATATTATCACTTATAAAAAAAACTACCGTACCATTATTAAGAAGTTCTTCTGTATATTTGATACTATCTACTACATTACGAGAGAACCTAGATATTTCTTTCGTTACAATTAAATCTAATTTACCTTGTTTCGAGTCTTCTATCATCCTTAAAAAATTATCTCTATTTTTAACACTTGTGCCACTTATACCTTCATCAATATATTCACCAACTAAATTCCATTTTTTATTCTCATTTATCATTTCCCTAAAATAATTAGATTGATTTTCTAAACTATTTAACTGATCATCTTTATCTGTAGACACTCTTGCATAATAACCCACATTCAAATTCATATCAAATATAGTTTTACCAAGTAATAATTCACTTCTAGTTTGAAGTACATTCATTTTTTGTCTCCTTTATTATTTCTTCATTCATAATTTTTAATTCATCAAAACTAATTATTTTTTTTTGATATAATTCTTTATTAATTATTAATTTCAATTCTTTAATTATTTCTTTCATATTTACCTCCCATTTAATTTTATTAAAAATTTAAATAAATATGAAAAAAGCAAGAATTAATCTTGCT
>CAZWZO010000068.1:0-5451 GCA_964638525.1 uncultured Muribaculaceae bacterium
ATTATATTGTATTGTAGCTTCAATGTATTGTTTCCAGTTAAAACCTGAATAATTAGGTTGGTCTAATAATGCAAGAAATAAAGCCATCGCTAATATTGATGGCTTTTTCTTTTTATTTACTTCTTGCTGGCCTTGTTCATAATAATAATTTGCATCTTCATACATTATCTGCTTTTCTTGTTCTTTAAGTTTGCTTTGTTCTTCTATGTATACACTATAAATTAATAATTCTAATATTTCACTATTTTTTACTCTTGTTTTTTTATAAATATTATTTGCTAATACAGTAAAGTAGTTATTATTCTTTAATAATCCTTGTTCTTTCCATTGCTCAATATAACTATTTATTCTTTTCTTAGTTTTATTATCAGCTATGTTATAGACATTTTCTGTTGTAAAGTTAAACGTATCAAAGATTTCTTGTAATCGATTTTGAGTTTGTTTTGATGTCTTGTTATATAATTGTTTTAATTCTTGTATTTTTGTATCGTGATAATTCCATATATTCATTTATCTATCACCTTTCCAAAACCAGTGCCACAAATCTTTTCCCATTTCGCCAAAAAATCCTAACATAATAAAAAAAAGAATCATAAATATTCCTCGCATTTATAACACCTCTACTCTTTATTGATTTGCTTATTAACTACTTTTGCTTGCTCTTTTTTATTGTCTGCCGTTAGCTTTTGTGCTTTCTGTTGTTCTGTCAAATCTGTTACTTTATCATTTTGTTTATCTTCTTTATTATCTTGATCTATCCCTGCTTGTCCCATCATTTGCATTTGTTCTAAATTCTTCTGAATATTCTCTTCGTTCTGTAAATCCATTTTTGCTAATTCACTTGTTGCATCTAAATCAAGATTTAATAGATTTATAACTGTTTCGTCAGGCAATAAGCCTCTAACCTTTAGTGCGTTTGTAATATCTGTTGCTTTATCAGATGGTAAATTTCTATTTAGTTTTACCTCAACATCTCTAAAATCATATGTTTTACCTTTTTCTTTGTTGAATTTCTCTAATATAATTCTCCATCTTCTTGTCAAACCTTCAAGGAAATCACCTTCAAACGTTGCTATGTATTGTTGTAAGCTAAAAAATTTCTTCTCCAATGCACTATTATTGTCTGCTGATGTAAAACCTAAGTCAGTCATATTAGGGCAAAATGAGCATAGACATATAATGTCCATTAATGTCTTTTTATGATTTTGTAGTGCTGTATCGTTTACATTTTTTTCAACCCAAGCAATATCACTATTTACATCTTTGTTTCCGTCAAAATACCTTACTCTGCTTGTTAATACATATTCATCTTCTTTTTGTCTTGCTGGATTTATAATATCTTCGCCTTTTTCATTTTGAATAACTAATGGATTTTCTGGTTGATATCCTATAACTTTTAATATTGCTTCATCATTATATTTAAATACGTTTCTCGAATTTTGAATACATCTTTCGTATGCTCTTATTAAACTAATTACAGGTTCAAATATTGCCATCCCATCACAATTTTCTATTGCTGTTGCTGGTATATCATCGTCCCATTTCTTAGGTTGTCTTTCTTCTTTTTCTTCTTTAAACAAAGGTTCATCTTTGAAATTTTCATCATATGCTGGTGTACCAAACATTTTTCTTTTTTCAGGTGTATCATAATAATATCTTTTTCCATCAGCTGTTGTTAGTTCTATCATTTGCTGATATTCACCATTGGCCATATAGGTACGTATTATTCTATAAATACCAATTAAATTCTTTTTAGCTGAATAATCCCATATTGCCACCGTTTCTAAGGCATCACTTCTTGCTATTGTTATTTCTCCTGTACTTTCATCTTTATAGTATATTTCATAACATGCTCTTTTTACTAAATAATCTAATACCATGTGCAAGAAATGTGAGCCATCATTGTTATAATTAACTATATGTTTTATTAACTCTTCTATTTCTTTAATTTCTTTCTCATCGTTGGTTTCATGATTAAATAATTCTTTTATTATCTTGTCTTTATCTGTATTAAAAGCTTTTACTTTATAAGTCGGTGCTTTTCCTCCAAAGTAACCTGCTGACATAATTGATATATATCTTTCTAAAGGTACTTTTATATCTTCATCATCTAAGCTTGCTAGTTCTTCATCTGTCAATTTTCTTCTAAATTTCTCATACAATTCTTTTCTAACATCTAATTCTTGTTGTGCTTTAAAATATATATCTGTTATGCTTCTTTCTTCAGCTAATTTTGCTTTGCTATATCTTAACATGTTTTCCTCCAATCAAAAAACACCTACTTTATAAGTAAGTGTTACATTTTTATAAATGATTTATTAGTCATCGTCATATTTGAAATTTTAGGTTTTGGATTTTCATATACTCCAGTTAAGCAATCTTCTGCATCATCGTGTTCATTCTTTCCAGTTCTTACATAATGTTTTAAATGTTTTGCAAACTCTGGCCATCTATCTTCCCAATTAAGTGGAAAATAGATATTATTCATTACTCCAGTTGAATTACTTAATATTCTTGCTATTTTATTTTCTCCTTGATGAAACCATCTAACATTTGTATGTCTGTTACCTAATTTTCTTAAATTTGTTATTACATTCCTTGCAAATCCTCTACCACCATTGTTACTTTCTATGTTTGCATTTCCTACATTATCTTTAGTTAACATTTCTGCAACTGCTGGCTCTGTCACTTCCATTGCTTCTTGTGTATAAATTACATTTAATATGTAATATTCTTCATTATACATTTGATAATCTATTGAACATAAGTAATCATCGCCCTCATCTGCAGTATCTGTATAATTCATAATATAATGTGCTGGCGGTAATTTTTCATAAGTTTTAAATGATGTATATAATCTATTCTTTACATCTATTGGCTCTTGTTGATAGTTAGCGTAAACAATGTCTTTATTCATGTTTTTCGTTTTGAACTCATAATCTTCTTTGCTTAACACGTCTTTACACAACATCGAGCCATCTTCTTGGACTGCTTTGTAATTTATATGCCTTACATTAGGATAATTTTCTAATATATATCCTGCTAAATCATTACTAGACCATCTTGTCATAATGATTATTAGTTTAAATCCATTTTCAGTTCTTGATAACATTGTATTATTGAACCACTCTATATGATTTTTTAGTGTATTCTCGTTATAAGCTTCTTTAGCATTTTTTATAAGATCATCTATTATCATTATTGTACAACCGAAACCAGTTGCAGTTCCTGTTGGAGATGTTGCTAAATAGTTTGATACTTTACTTCCAGCCAATGCCCATTTTTTTTGTGTTGCTTCACCATCTTTAATTTTGGTGTTAGGAAATATGTCATTATATACAATTACTCCTTCCGTTTTTGCAGAGGCTATTGTATCCCTTACTGATTTGGCAAACGAACTTGACAAATCTTCATTATATGATCCTGTCATTATCTTTTCGTTTGGATTAGTTCCTAATATCCATTCTACAAATTTTCCTGCAGTTCTTGACTTTCCATGTCTTGGTGGCATATTTATTACACATACTTTTTCATTGCTCTTGTAAAAATCCTGTAATTGATAGCATAAATCTTTTAAAAAGTTACGTTCTTCTTTGTAAAAATCGGATGCAGTTAATTTACAATATTCAAAAAAATCACGTCTGGCTAATTCCAAACGTGCTTGTTTTTTCAACTCTTCTTTTATATTATTATTCATTCAATATCTTTCTCAGTTCTTCTGTTGATATTCCTGAAAATGGATTATTTGTATTAACATTGCCATCAATTGTTACTTTTTCTTTAAACATTCCTAAATGTTTTCCTAGCAATTCAAGAGCTTTAACTTTGTCACATGAATCAACTTGTATACCAAACTTGCCTTCCTTTATCCCAGCTAATGCTTTTTTCTGTTCTTCTGACAATTCATTTGTAGGTGTGAACTCTATTCCCATATATTCTTCTTTTTTATAATCAACAATTACACCTCTTTCGTATATTGGAATAGTTCGTTCCATTCTTTTTAAGCTTGCATAATCACTTGCTTTTGAAAATGCTATTGCTGCTAACTCTTTTATGACCATGTCTTGCGTTACCTCAGTTCTTTTTTCTATGTCTTTTTGCTTTTCAGCTATGTATTCTTGAACCTTAGTGTTTCTTAGTAACTTACTACCATTCACATTAGCGGTTTCATCTTTTTTACATCTTGAATAAGCAACTTTATAAGCTCTCGTTGCGTTAAGGTCTATTAAATACTCATCGCAAAATCTTTTTTGTGCATCTGTCAATTGAATCACCTCTTTTGTCTGTATCTTATTTTTCTATTCAGCTAAATAAATATATTTTCCATCACCAGTCATATACTTTTCATTACAATCTTTTATTATAGAGTCATATCCTTTTTTAAATACCGCTGGTCTATTTCCTTTTATTACTGGCATAATTGCTATTATTTCTTTAGTTTTTTATTATAAACAACTAAATCCTTGTTATTTATTTGTATTCACCTCTCACAACATTTTAAAAATGGTTTTCCGTTTATTAATATACCATTTTCATTTATTACTAAATTGTTTGCTGTTAGCTTTATTCCTGCCTCTACATCTTCTCTTTTAAATTGTTCTACTATCTGGTTTATAAAATCATTACTACTTGCTACTATTTCACATATGTCTTCTTCATTGAATTGTTTTTCATCTGCTCTATGCCCATACTCATATAACCACACATGCATTAATTCATGTTTTAATGTTCTTAATGGTTCTGGTGTTTCTTTATTAATAAAAATTTTATTTAAACCATATCTAGTTGTTCCGTGAATAAAGTTTTCTCCATTATTACATTCTATATTATCTATTTCTGCATTTGATATTGTTAACACTTCCCAAGTGTTCCCATTTATCTTGAACTTGAACATAATCATCTTCTCCTTTAAAACATCTGTCTTTTTGCTTGCACTCATCACATCTATGCTTCATGCACATTGCAAAATTATATTTCTTACTCTTTCTCATAAGCTTCACACTTTGTTGTTATGATTCCACCACATGCAGACGTGTGAATTTCGCACAAGTTCTTGTCTCTATTTTTGCAATTTCTACACTGTTCTTTAACATATTTGTCAAAGCGTTCTTTTTCACTTAAAACCATAATAACACCTTCTTTTGTATTTTATAATCACTACAAAACACGCAAATTATATATTAATCGCACTCTAGAACTAAACGGCTGATTTGCCATTCTGCTATATATTTTTACGTGCTTTATACTAACAATAAAAAAAGAACCTGCTAGGAAGGTTCTAAGTGGTGATTTATTTTTATCTTCAAGGAGTTCAAATTGTGAACTAAAAAAGTTATCAGTTATACTACCAATAATAATATTTTTTATATCAACAGTGCCTAGCATTTGTTAATAACACAATCGAGTAGAGGACAACACTTAATGCGTTTTTCCCCTCTCACACCACCACTC
>CAZWZO010000069.1:0-5381 GCA_964638525.1 uncultured Muribaculaceae bacterium
AACAAAAATTATTAGATAAGTACAATTCATATTATGCTGAAATAGCAAAGATAAGTGAGGAATAGAAATGAAATATTATAAAAAAATTGTAGGAAAAGAAATATATTTATCGCCCTTAAATACAGAGGATGTTTCTGTATTTTGTAAGTGGTTAAATGATAAAAGCATAACGGATAACACAGGAATGAGCGAAATAATGACAACGCCTATTACAGAAGGAGCGTATTTAGAAGAAAATAGTAAGGCTGGTAAGTATCAATTTGCGATCGTAAAAAAAGAAAACGATACATTGATCGGTTCTTGTGGTTTTAATGAAGTTGATTTTATAAGACAAACAGGAATGATCGGTTTATTTATAGGAGAAGAAGAAAACCGTGGAAAAGGATACGGAAGAGAAGTTTTAAATTTGCTTTTGGAGTATGGATTTCACACTCTTAACTTACACAACATTTGGCTTAGAGCTTTCTCTCATAATGAAAGAGCGATCTCTTTATATAGAAGAGTAGGATTTAAAGAAATTGGAAGAAGAAGAGAATCTTATTTTTTAAACGGAAAAAGATATGATGATGTATACATGGATATGTTACGTGAAGAATTTGAAAAATAAAAACAATATTAGACAATATTATTGTTTTTATTTTTTTGTTTTAGTATAATCAAAGTAGATAGGAAAACTAGAAGTAAACAGAAGTAAGAGAGGTGTTTGAAATGAAGTATTGTTATTCTTTGTTAGAAGGACTAGTATTTATGTTTAATTTAGACGGGAACAAAGAATGGGCTTTAAAGGTAATCGAAGCCAAAAAAGAACTACGCTACACTAAGAATGTAGAAGTTGTCTTAAACTTGTTTGGGGGAAAAGGAACCCTTAATGATCATACATTGTTTTTAGAAAATGAAGATTTAAAATACAAAGGACAAGCTTGGTTTGAAGAATTGTGTTGTTACATTTTAAAAGTGTGTGAATCGATAAAAGAAGATAAAAATTTTAGCTTTGATAATATTTTAGTTATTAGAAAACAAGAAAAAAGAAGAATACTTAGAAATAGAGAAATCAGTAATATTTACTCAGACGAAAAAGCGAATTATTATCAATATCAATTAGAAGCCAACGAATTGATTACGGATGGCCTTAGATCCAATAATATAGAAAGAGCAATCAAACAAGGACTAGATGTGGAGGTATAAAAATGAAATGGGTGCTGAACTATAGAAAACATATTAAGCCCAAGTACTTTCTTTATAATTTTATGATTATATTTGGTGGATTTATTTCCACCATATTTACTGCTATGATTTTAGGCGTAGTTATTGATAAAGGATTAAACGGTGGTAATTTTTCCATTGTTGGTCCTTTATTATTGCTTGTTGTACTTATTACAATTGGTGGAAAAGTACTTTCTTATTTTGGGGTATTGTGTATAGATAATTTTGGAGAGGATTATGTAAATAATCAAATTAAACAAGATTGTTACAAAAAAATTAATACTTTAGATGCTTCTTTTTTTAGAAACAATTCTATTGGAGAATTAACAACTTTACTTACTTATGATATGTGGATGATTCGTTATAATATTTGCTACGTCGTAAAGACGTTTTTAGGAATTGTGTTACGTTTTGTAGGGGCACTTGCTTATTGCCTTTTTGTAAATCCACTACTTACTCTTATAGTTATGTTTCCAATGCCTTTTATTGCTTATTTAGTAAAAAATTATATAAAAACTTCTTCTATTCTTTATGAGAAAAGAAGAAAAATGGTTTCAAAATTTAATAATTCCATCCAGGAAAATATAGAAGCCAACCGTTTAGTAAAAAACTTTGGAACGGAAGAAAAAGAAATAGAAAAGTTTAAAGGTAAAAATAGAAACTTAGTAAATTTTACAGCAAAAATAAGATATAGATTTATTAATTTTTACAATCGTGTTGATTTTTTCTCAGAAAGTATGACGGTTTTACTTTTATTTTTTGGAGGATTATTTGTTATAAAGGGGCAATTGACAATCGGTAGTTTAATTGCGTTTTCTTCTTTGCTTGGTTATTTAAAAGAACCATTTTTAGAATTGGGATCTTTATTAGATGATTGGCAAAACTTTAAAGTATCCGTAGAGAAAGTTCAAAAGCTTTTAAAAGAAAAATCAAAAATTAAGGATGAGGGAAAACTTGTTTTAACTAGGAAAAACCATAAAATTACTTTTGAAAACGTAGGCGTAAAAATAGAAGAAAAATACATTTTAAAAAATATTTCCTTTACTATGTATCCAAATGAAACGTATGCTTTTATTGGTCCAGTTGGTTCTGGAAAATCAACGATAACAAAATTATTATTACGTTTAATTGAACCTACAGAGGGAACCATTTTTATTGATGATATAGATATAAAAGAATATACCATTGCTTCTCTTAGGGATATGTTTGGTTACGTTGCACAAAGTGCTTTTCTATTTTCAGATACGATAAAAAACAATGTTTGCTATTATAACAAAGATTTAAGTGAAGAAAAAGCTTATCATGCTATAGATATTGCAAAGGCAGATTTTGTATATAGACTTCCTGAAAAAATAGATACCATAATAGGGGAGAATGGAGTAAGCTTATCTGGAGGAGAAAAACAAAGACTTTCTCTAGCTAGGGCTTTAGCAAAACGACCAAGTTGTTTAATCTTAGATGATATTACTTCCGCTTTAGATTTTGAAACGGAAGTGTCTGTTGCTGCTAATATTGCTTCCTTAGATTACAATTGCACTAAAATTATTATTGCTCAAAAAATATTTTCAGTAAAAAATGCAAAACAAATTTTTGTTTTAGAAGATGGAAAAATAAAAGAAAGTGGTACACACAAAGGACTATTAAAAGAAAAAGGATTCTATCATACTATTTATGAGATCCAAAAGGGAAATTTCGAGAAAGGAGAGTAAGATATGGTAAATAAATATGATGTAGACGAAAAAAATACAAACTTTAATATGAAAAATATTTTTCGCCTATTAAGTTACACAAAAAATCATAAATTTAAATTATTTCTAGCTTTCCTTTTTAGTATCATTGTTACAATCACAACCTTGCTTACTACTAAAATTTTTCAATATGTTTTAGATGATGTAATTGTAAATAAAGATATAAAAAAGTTGATTCTTTGTGCAAGTTTGGAAATTATTTGTATTTTGATTATTATTCTTTTTGATAAATTAAAAGAAAAACAACTTGTAAAAGTAAATTTAGAAATTATCTATGATTTAAAAAATGATTTATTTTCTCATATTCAATATTTATCTTCGGATTACTTTGATACGAGACCACATGGAAAAATTCTTGTAAGAGTAACAGAATATACAGAATCGGTTTCTTCCTTAATTACCAATCAGTTAGTAAGTACCATTATGAATTTTATTAACTTGATTTTTGTATTTATTTTCATGCTTATTACAAATGTAACTTTAACAGCTATTACATTAGTAGGTATTGTTTTATTGATCCTTATTTTTGCTTCTACTTCGAAAGTAAAAAGAAGTCTTTGTATGGATATCAACAATAAAAATGCGAATAGTAATGCTTATTTAGTAGAAAGCTTAAAAGGGATTTCAACAACACAAGCTTTCAATCGTGAAGCAGTGAATGAAGAAATCTATCAAGATTTATCTTCTGCTTTAGTTACAGCTCGTAACAGAATTCGTCCTTATGCAAATTTAGGATGGTTTAGTACACAAAATATATCTACTATTACGACTTGTGCTATTTATTTTGTCGGAATTAAATATCTTTTCCCAAATATTTCTGTTGGACAAATTGCTGCGATGGGTAGTTATTCTGAACGTTTTTGGTGGCCAATTCGTTCCTTCTTCAATACGGTAGATAGCTTTATAGAAACGATGACTTACTTAGAGCGAATTTTAGAAACGATTGATGAAGAGATAAAAATAAAAAACAGTGAGAATAAAAAGGAAATTGCTTTAAGTGGGGAAATCACTTTTAAAGATGTTTGCTTTTCTTATGATGGAAAAAGAAATGTATTAAATGGTGTGAATTTTTCGATCCAACCAAAAGAAAAAGTAGCCATTGTAGGAGAGACAGGTAGTGGTAAAACAACAATTACAAATTTATTAGCGCGTTTTTATGATGTATCTTTAGGAAACATTTATTTAGATGAAATCGATGTAAAGGAAATAGATTTACACGCTCTTAGAAAACAAGTAACAATCATGCAACAAGATAACTTCTTATTTTCAGATACCATTCTAAATAACCTAAAGTATGGAAACGAGAAAATCACGGAGGAAGAAGTACGAGAAGTATGTAAAAAGTTAGAAATTGACTCTTTTATTTGTTCCTTAGAAGATGGATACAACACGGTTCTTGAAAATAATGCGCAAGATCTTTCAGAAGGGCAAAAACAACTATTAAGTTATGCACGTGTTATATTAAATAATCCTAAAATATTAGTTTTAGATGAAGCAACGAGTAAAATAGATGTACAAACAGAAAAGATTATCGAAAAGAAAGTAAAACAGTTATTAAAAGATAAAACAACGATTACAATTGCCCATCGTTTATCCACAATTACAAATAGTGATAAGATTTTATTTATTAAAAATAGTATAATTAGTGAAGTGGGTACTCATGAGGAATTAATGAAATTAAAAGGAGATTATTACAATTTATATATGAGTCAGTATAAATTATATTAAAGAAAGAAGGGGAAAGATGAAATATTCATTGCAAGAGATATTAAGCTTAACTTTAGATATTGCTGAGCGTATGATTAAGTGTGGTGCAGAAGTATCAAGAGTAGAAGAAAGCATGCGTATTATTTTTAAAGGGTACAAAGTTAAGTATTATGAAGTTTATGCCATTAATACACTTTTGATTGCAACATTACGCGATGATAAAAATGTAGTAACCGAGGCAAGAAGGGTTCGATATACCGATACAGATTTTTTACAACTTGAAAACATCAACGCTTTATCTAGAGAAATTTGTAAAAACAACAAAAGTAGAAAACAAGTACTCAAAGAATTACAGACTATGAAGGAAGATAAGAATACTTTATCTTTATACATTGGACAATTACTTGTAGCGTTTTTCTTTACTTTGTTTTATGGAGGAAAAGTTATTGATGCTATCTGTGCCTTAGTTGTGACAAGCTTTTTATTCTTGCTAAATTATTACGTTCCTACAAAAAAAACAAATAAAATTATTTATAACTTTTTAGCAAGTTTTGTAATAGGAATTTTTTCTGTTTTATCCTCACGTATTTTTCCTATTATCAATTCAGATAAAGTTATAATTGGAAACATTATGTTATTGATACCGGGACTTTCTATGTTTATATCCATTTATGATATTTTTAAGGGAGATACAATATCAGGAACAACACGTTTTATAGAGGG
>CAZWZO010000070.1:0-5376 GCA_964638525.1 uncultured Muribaculaceae bacterium
GTCCTTGTCAATCCACTGGCGCACATCTACATGTCCAGTCCCGTCCTCCACTCTATACAAAATGTTTGGGCCTTGGTCGTTCTTGTCGGTCACTTGCCCAACAATGGTCACTGAACGTGTCTCGCGTCCGTTTATTTGGTATGAGCCGTCGCTTTGCTCCTGTGCGCTTGAAATTAGTTTGCATGTTAAGGGGATTACGGGGTTGCTTCTTGGCTTGTTTCCTTCTGCGTTCATTGTCTAAAAAATCTTTTGTTAAAAATGGTTAATTAATTTTAATTAATTAATTATTTGATTTTTAATTTTTATAGTCACGCCTGAAAGTCTATTCATTGATGATTCTGCTTTTTTTGAATCGTTTGAAATTCCTGAAAATATACTTCCACCTTTTTTGCTTTCAAGCTTATTCTTTTTAATATTTAATCTTTCAAGCTGAGCTTCAGTCTCTAATAATTCTTTTGAATTTAAGTGAATCTCACCATTTTGAGCTTTTTCCAATTTTTCTTCTATTTCACTTATTCGGTATTTAACTAATTCTAGTTCCTTACTATCCATACCTTTTAAAGATTGTTGAAATTGTCGAATAGCAGGAACTATCATCGTAATTTTATTTTTTATATTTTCCCATATGCTATTTTGATCTGATATGTCATTTTCTACTTCAGGTATTTCTATTTTAGGAATTTCTATATTATTACTCTCAAAGCCTTTATTTACTTTTTCAACTTTCTCAGGCAATCCTAATATTTTTCTATTTAATATTGAAATTTTACTAATTAGTTCATCATACGCTTCCCCTTTTGGTGTTTCATCTAGCTTATCAGCTAATTCTTGCAATTGAATTTCTATTTTACTTTTTTCTTTTTCAATTCTTTCAGATGCTATTGATATCGTTCCAGAAAAAACATCAGGATCAAACTCCATATCTTTACCATTTAATCCGAGCTAAACTATTCACTTCGTTTTCTATAACATTAGAATCATATATTTTAGGTTTAGATTTGTTAGTTAAATTACTTTTTAATTCTTTGAAATTCACATTTTGACCGGTTAATTTGCCATAACTTAATGAATTACTAAATATTTTTTTTAGATTTTGAGCTTCTTTTTCCATTTTTCTTGCATATTTCTCAAATTCTTGATAATTATATTTATATCTGTCTAATCCATTTATGGTCATTCCGGAAATGTCATTCGGATCGAAACTTAAACTGGTTTGTTTTTTCAAAGAATCTAAACTTTTTTTAACTTGATCTATTTGTTTTTTAGCATCTTCATTTGTAACTTTAATTGCGATTTTATTTTTATCATTACTATTTTTTAGATCTTGCAATTTTTTCTTTGCTCCATTAGTAGCCTGTGTCATTTTATTTTGAAATGTCTTTACATTAATTTGTGAAAACGCTTCTTGTACCTGTTTCATCTTTTCTTTAACAGCAGGTACGATCTTGTTAAATTCTTTTAGTGCTTCTTCTATTTTAGCCGTAACAATAATCTCAATTTCTTCAGTTGTCACCAGTCCTTCCTCCTTTCTTATTTTTATTTTTTGTTGTATAATCTACCTATCTTATTTTAGAAAGGTGGTGTGAATATTGAATATGGACAAAGAAACATTTTGCCATAATATCGCAAGTATAGCTTCTAAAATGTATATTTCATCTAATGAACCAGAATATAAGTCTAAAGGAAAAATAATACTAAAAAACATTCCCCATATATTACTCATAACTAATTTTCCCCTTTATATAATTTTCTGTTCTTAATATAAGCTTTTGTACTGTTATCAAACCTTCTTGAAGCTCTCTGTAATTGTTTTTTACAAAGTTATATACTAAGCTATCTATTCTTGTTTTGTATTTTTCTTCATATTCAATAACATATTTATCAAACTCACTTATTTCAAATTTCTCATCTTTTTGCAAATGATATCCATCTTGTAATTCTTCTTCAATTCCATATACAATATTGCTTAATTTTCTTGTTTCATTTGGTGCAATACTTATTACAGTAGATCTATCTTTAATTGTAAAAGTAAAATAAGTACTGTCTTTAAAATAATTTTCTTTATCTTGTTCTTTTGTTCTATATTCAATTTCTAATTTTGGCATAATAAAAGAAACCTCCTTTAAAATTTTTTGTATTTTAAGTTGAGATTTCTCTAATTCTATGATATAATATTTCATAGATAGAGTTAATCTCTAGTCGATAAGATATTCCGTTAATCCGCCAAGATTAATCCACGGTTTATCTTATTTTTTTATTTCATTATAGACCTTATCAATCCCTTCTCTAATTATTTCTGCTTTTAACTTTCCTGTCGCTTTAGAGCAATATTCCAATTTTTCTATATCGTCTTTTGACATTCTAATTCTTGTGCTGAAATTTTTAGGATTATCAGTAGGTCTTCCCATTTTCGAACTCATTTCGCACCTCCTTTTTGTGTTCACATATATATTATAATATGTGTTCACAAATGTCAAGAGGTTTTTTAAAATTTTCTAAAAAATTTTTTTGTAAAATAAAAACACCTACATTTAAGTAAGTGTTTTTATTTTATTAAAACTCATAAGTAACTTGCAAATCGTCGACAATTCTGTTTTCTATTATATAATTTTTACTTTGGTATATATCAAATTTAAACTGCATTTTTTCAAGATTATTTTCATTAATATTATTGTCTTTTAAATTTGACAATGTAAAACTAGCATTTGCTTTTGTTTTTGCATTAACTTCTTGATAAAAATATCCTCCTTCAACCATAATATTATTAATAGAGGTATTTCCATCTATAGTAAATGTTGTATCTTTATCACTATTATTTTCTATATATAGATTAACCTTTATGCTATTTGTTATCTTTGAATATTCATAATTAGTTATTTTTACTAAAAAATTATTATCTTCATATATTACTTTTGAAACATCTTGATTTGTTTCGCTATTAGATTCTTGAATAGTTGAAGAAGTTTGTTTATTTGTATCCGTATTTGTTTTTTGGCTCATTCCAATACTCCAAAAAATAAAAAATACTATCACTATCCAAAACCACCCTTTTTTGTAAATTGGTTTCTTTTCTTTTTCTTCATGACCTGCCATGTCAATTCCTCCTTTTATTTCTATTATAAAAGGATTATATCACACTTTTTTGCAGAATTTGTCAAAACTTGTCGAATTTTTTACTATCCTTTAAATAGTTTTCTTTGTTCTTCCAACGTTTGTTCTTCCTCTTCATTTTCAAAAAGTTCAGAAAAACTATCTCTGATCATTAGAATTTTAGCTTTTTCATTCATGCAATCTCCTGCTAGAATTTTATTTGTAACCGCTTCTTGTAGATTTATTTCATCTCTGAAATCATCTAATCTTCTAATAGCTCTGCTATTGAAATATGTGTAAACTTCTCTGACAGTGCTATTCCAAAATTCAAAAGGTTTCATATCAAAGTAATAGCAGGCTCTTTCAAGTGCATAAATCAAATCTGATAAATTATTACTTGTTTTTATCTTCAAAATTAAATCTTCTAAGCTTCCAAAATTTGATTCTCTGCAATTTTTGTCATTGCATTTTCTGTTGACTTCTTGATAACCGAATCCATATCTATTGCAGATAATGGACTGTATATTGCATCTTCTAATTCCTTCTTTGTTCTCTTCTTTATAAAAAAACCTTGTTTATTAATCTCTTCCGTTAATTCTTTAAAAATATCTTCATAACTCTTGTTGTGTTCTGCTTTATAGTCATCAAAAAAATCAAGAACATCAGATGATGTATTAAAAGCATTCTTTCCTTCATTATCCTCAGCCAATGAGTACAAAATTTTTGCAAAATCTTCTATGTTAGAATCTCTTACGGCCTTGAAAAATCCCTCATCAAAGTTTTTGCTTTTTAGTTTGTGTGTTATATCTACGATTTTTTTCGTTTTTAACACAATTTTTACAGTTTTATTTTTTGTTTCTAATTCCATTTATTTTTTCTCTCCTTTGCAAAAGAGAGAGGGCTTTTAAACCCTCTCTTAAAATTTTGTTGAATCTCCTTCAACTGGATATCCATCTGTTTCTACTACTTTTGAGTTTTTGAAAACTCTCATTGTGTCTTTAATAAAATCGCCATCATTCATTTCTTGACCTACAATATCTATTGTACACTTTACTGTTTGTACAAGTGGTTTACTTGCAACTGATGCTGTTGACTCTGGATATTTAACAAATAAATATATTTCTGTGTCTGCATCTGCTATATTTCCCATTGCTTTATGTTCTTCTTGTATAAACATCATTTCAATATCAACTGCTTCTGCTTTTCTTTTTCCTTTTGCCATTCGTTCTTCGTCTAAATCTAATGAGCTATATGTTTGCCCTTCTTTTAGTGTTTTTAATTGTCCAACTTTTTGAACATAACCGATTTTAGTTCTATCTCCTGTTAGCGTTGTTGCGTATGATACTTCAGCTTTCATAGCAACTTGTGGTGTTGTTGTTTTTGGTGTATCTCCTGTCATTTAAAATTCCTCCTTTATTTTAAATTAAAAGAGGCCGTTATTGAATTATAACGAACCTCAAAAGTTATTGTTATACCGTATTTTTGTAGTATTTGGTCATATACTGCAGGACTGGTATTTGTCCTCATAAAATTAAATTCTTGAAGTTTTGAGCTAACTTCATCTGTCATTAGCATAGCTTGACGTTGCTTTTCATTCCAACATGTTATTGATATCTGAAATGTAGAACGAATTGGAAATCCATTTTCTGTTAGATTTACTGACTTTAAAGGTGTGTGTAATTCCAATATAGGAAATTTACTTTCTGTATTTGGATTGCTTAAAATTGGTTTATTTTTATACAAATTTTCTAGCTTTTCATATACTAAATCACTAAAATCTTTTATATTTAAGTCTTTCATTTGATTACCTCCTAAAAAAGAAGAGTATTTCTACTCCTCTTTGTATTTCCATATATATCCATAAGCAGTCTTATGATATTTTCTCCCTGTACAACAATCTCTGATGCTAGTAGCATCATATCCAAGTCTTCTTTCTACTTCTTTAGCACTACTATATTGTTTTATCGGTTTCATATTTTTGTCATACTGTATCACTTTTTTACTTCTATGTGTATTTTTGAATAATCCTGTTTTCAGTGCATGGTGTGTATTTTCTTTATATGTTACCCATTCTAAATTTTCCACGCAATTATTTGCTTTATTTCCATCTTTATGATTTATAACTGGTTTATTGTCTATATTAGGTATAAATGTTTTTGCTACTATTCTGTGCATTCTATCATACTTTCTAGTTCCATCTTTCCATAAGGCAACACAAACATATCCACTTTTATCTTTTTTATTACAACTTAATACTTTGTTAGATGGCTTTATTGTTTTATTGTT